>CAYHKY010000061.1:0-8211 GCA_964357355.1 uncultured Gammaproteobacteria bacterium
CGATATATACACCTCTCAAAGTTTTTTTTCTTCCCTCAAATATCCCCAATATAACAAGAGGTAAAAAACCATATGCCCACAATTCACCTACGGATCCCCTGACATAGACTTCTACTGCGTGATAAGGAGTATAAGTATAGAGAATTGCGGACAACAATCCGCCCCTTTTCCCCCACCAGGATGCTGCTAATAAATACATAGTTATAGGAGCAAGTAACATTCCTATTCCAAACATGAGTTTTGTCGCAGAAATCAGATTCATGCCCAAAAGGTGCGCTGCAGCACCCACGTAGTAGGGAAGGGGTGCATAAAAGTTAAATAATGGATAACCATACCCGTATCCCAAATCGGAAACCCAACGCACGGGGAATTGGCCATCAGCGATAGCTTTGGCCATTTGTGCTACCCGAGTAGGCTGCGTATCATCATGCATCGGAAAAAAACCCGGTCGTGAAAGCGGATAGACAACTGGAACAGATATTATAAGAACAATAATTAACGGGAGTATTTTTTTAAAAATGTCCATATTCCGAAAACTACGGTGATTCCTAGTATACTCAAAATATCAGCGGCAATTCGCACCGGCGTTCGCTTAAATATAAGGTCAACTTTGTGGTATCCCTCAGCGAGCGGAAAATTAATAATACCCGTTTGCGGTTCTGCACTAACTGGCACAGTGTTACCGTCAATAAAAACTGCCCAACCGGGAAAATAGAGCGTATTTATCCTTGCCATCACTGGTTCCCGAACTGTACTATCAAATCGTAAATTTGTAGATGTTTGTGAAAGGATTTGGTACGTAGATATTTTAGTATCACCCGTATTCTGATAGTTGCTAGGAACTAGTTGTATTTTTTCCGTGGATAATTTCGTGGGTTTGTTTTTAACCCAAATTGGCATAAGCTCGTCAGCTGATGTAGTAGTAGCATCATTGGTAGCATAATATGCATCTGCAAAGTTTGTTCGTTTTAAAATAACTATCTGCTTAATACTGATAATAAATAAAGCGATTGCTGCTATTACCCCAAGTACGCGTCCTAATTTGTTGATACCCAAAGATCCGGCTGCAAGAGAAATCAAAAAAGTTATAATTAATAATATTCTCCACGGAAAATCAATTTCGCCTAAAATTGGCAACTGCCACAGCCAATTCGATTCATGAAATAATAAAAATACAGTGATTCCAAGTGTCAGCGACAGAAAAATTCCTAATTTTCTCACTTTTATTGACGAACGATTGAAAAATAAAACTGCTATTCCAAAGGCTCCTGCAAGCAAGGGTATAATTCCGATAGTAACAGGAGGTTTGCTTGCTCCTATATTTGCCCTAAATAGCTCGCCAATACTCAAATAATGCGCAGATTTATCGGCGAGAGGAATACTATCAAGAACTATGAAGGATTTTTCAACTATAGCAGGCAACCAGAAATAGGCTGACAAAAGCATCCCTACTACTAGTAACATGAAATATTTTTGACTTAAATCTCCCCAAAGTCCGCTTACACCTTGGCCAGAAACATGCTCAGCTAAATGCATTACAACCCAAATTCCCAGAACGGGCAAAAAAAGAATAGTTGAAGCATTATGCGTAAGTATGAGTGTTGCGAACACCAAACTCCCCATTAACGTACGCTTCCATGAAGGTGAATGATGTAATTTGAGTATGATCCAAAATAGAAGCGGAAAAAAAACTAACGCCAATGACTCTCCGATAGATCCTCTTATAAATAAATTCACCAGTCTGTATGGTGTGTATAGATAAAATATTGCGGAAATCAACCCTCCAACTGTCCCCCACAAACTACTGCCAAGCAAATACATTGTAAGCCCTGAAACTACAATTGATATGAGAAATACTCCCTTTACCGACTCCACAAAACCAAATCCGATTAAATGCAAAAATTCTCCTAAATAGTAAGGAAAAGGGTATGCAAAAAGGAACAATGGATATCCATAACCGTGGTTAAGATATCCTGCCCATCTTGGCGGAATTTGAAGTTCCTTCAGTTCCCGATGCATTTCAGTAAGCCTCACTACCGCCCATCCGCCATCTTGAGTCGTAAAGTATCCCGGTAAAAGATATGGAATCAATAACGGAAAGGAAAGAACAATTACCACTACATACGGCCACAGACGCATAATCTTAATCCTTTACCAACACCCTATAAAATTTCATATATGTTGGTCCGTCTCCACGTCTATATTGCGCAATTAGGATTAACGGCCAATTGGAAGGTATATCCTGCCGTTCTTTGAAGACTAAAAAAGTCGGTCTGATGTAGGCACTCTCGATCAATTCTTGCGGAACTTCACCTACCGGCCAGTACGCTTTGACAGTCACATTGCGATTGGTGCCCAAGTAGAGTTCCAAAGCATGAGGAAACAACCCAAATGTCCCTTCCGTTCCAATAATAAGCGGACCATTTTTGGATTCATTTTCTAAAAATGAAACTATTTCGGATATTCCATATCCAGACGGCCAATCAGTAAGAAATTGTTTACGGTCTGCAGATGGTAATGGCGCCTTGATTGGCTGAAATATCATCTGATAATCAAATATTAAAAGAGGTACGCTGATTATAATTGCCACTATCCCCAATATCATCTTTTTTTTCATGCTACTAATTTTCTCAGTTATAAATAGAGTTAGTATAATTACCAATGGTGTAAGCATAAAAAGCAGGAATCGGGGATAAATAACTTTTCCGAAAAAAGCTAGTGCGGTAAAAGGCACAAAAAACCAACTAATGAAATAAATACCTTCACGCCAGTCTTTTTTTAATAGCCAAATCAGAGCAGCAATTACTGCTAAAAGTAAAGGCTGAGTCAGGTAACCAACTAACCAAAGCAAAAGTCCATATGCGTTTCCCCATGCGTTCTGGAGAGGATGACTAAAAAATTCAGAAAAACTGTATATGAATTGAAGATTTTTTTGTCCGAGAATATGGCGATATTCTGAAAGGCGCATGATATTTGCATAAATTTGAGATTGAATTACAACTATTAGAGCTAAACCTAGCCATCTGAAAAATGTTGCTGAAATATGTACCTTTTTCCACGGCACGATAAGGAGTGTAGTGGGCAGCAGAATCAGAAAGAAATTGGCATATGATTTAGTAAGTAATCCAAATCCAACTAGTGTTCCGGTAATTAAAGCACTATCCAACCTTAATGTTTTTCCCATGATGTACATGGAAAAAAAAGTCCAGATGGAAATACACACAAATAATGATTCGTAAAGGGCTAACCTATCATAGACAAGGTAGAAGGGAATTATCAGATATAAAAGCGCGCCAATCATACCGCCCGCAAATTTACGAGTTTTGTAAGTTCCAAACAAAGCAAACCCACAAAGTGATAAAAAACCGCAAATTACGGATACCAGTCTCCCGGCAATCAATGGATCTCCTCCAACCAATGAATTGTATTTTAATACTGGAAGAAATAACCAAATTAACAATGGCTGTTTACCATCAATGAGAGAAATAAATCTCCACCGCGGATCACTTATTGCAATTTGTGCCCATCTTAAATATATCGCTTCGTCCGTAAAAATCGGAATTAACCCCAAGTGGAGAATTCTGGATACGAAATATACACCTGTTACCAACAAGCCAAGTAAAATCAAATACCAATGTTTAATTACGAATCCTTTTTTCAACCTCAATACTCCCGGGAAAGTTTTTGTGCCATACTATCTTACCATCCCCATCGCGCTCTCTCAACCAGGCTTCCCGGAGCACCGGATGCCATTTATCCGGTTCAACAATCAAATAAATGAGTTGTTCGCTGCTTACCCTGTTTGGGATATAACCAATATTCCGGTCACCGTACCAAGCAAATAGATAATGGTATGAGTAATCAACCACGGATGGAGAATACACCGATACATTAAATTTTTCCCCGTGACTGTCAGCAAAAATATCTTTTACAATCGCCATTTGATTACGAAACACAGAATGATCGCCTTCCCAAATGGTGGCTTTTAAAGAAAGATGCGGCCATAAGAGATAGATGATCCATATACTCAAAACTCCGAAACCCGCCGCTTTTTTCCAATGTGTGAGTCTCCAAAAAACTTCTCCAACGATTGGTAGAAGTAGCGCCGGTATGCCGATTAAATAGTAGTTCCACAAAGCACCTTGATAAAAACTCGCGGTTAGAAGTGTCAGGAAAATTAACATGACCAAAAAAGCATAAAATCGGATAAGTGGCCGGTTGAGCGTATTTCGTTTAAGCCTCCACAATATGAGACTGCCGATAATCACGCTGGCTCCGGCTATCCAAGTCTGATTTCTGACAAAGGTATCATTTGTGAGCGATAAAAAAGTATTTCCCCGCATGACTATCCGCTCCAGTAAGGGAATATGCGATTCAGTCGCAGGGCCAACTGTTACATATGATATAAACGAACGGGATTGCAAAAATCCATGCCGCAATTCAAAAATTATCCGCGGAATTAACCAGACTGAAAATGCAGCTAATGATGGCAGTATCTGGGTTCGTTTGGGAAATATTCTGAAGATTAAAATGCTTATCAAAAATGCAGGCAGAAAAATACCTGCTGTACCAAATTCAAACTCAAATAAGGCGCCTAATATTGCAGCAATTATGGTGAAAGACCAATTTCCGCGAACCACTTGCCAGACAGCTAACACAAGAATAAAAGTAACTATAGGTACAACATTCGGGTGCCATAATTGCGCGGCGGATGAAATAAAAAATGGTGATACCGTAGTTGCCGCTGCTAAAATAATTCCCATTTCCTCGTCGCGTAATTGTTTTCCTAAAACAAATGCTAGCGGTATAATTAAAGACGCGGTCACGTTAAACGTTAACACGACTTTTGTCGGGTCTCCTTTCCATAACCAAAAAACCGGCAGCAGCATCCAGTGCCACCACACACCATGAAATACACCGTCTATACCTGTTGGTGGACCGATTAAACTCAGCTTTTTGCTTTCAACCATCTCTTTCCAAGCGAGAAAATCCCGACCTTGATCGTATGTAAAAGCAAAGTAACCGCCGATTGTACCCGATGTCCGTAAATACATTCCCAACATCGTAAGAAGTATGACTAGGAATAAGCTGGTGCGGGATTTAATTAAATAAGATCTTAAGAGCTTGCCGATGGAGGATTTTTTTGCCATATTATAAAAAGTGCAAATGCTGTAATCAAAGTACCGCTGATGAAAATCCAATTTTGGTAATTCCCGGTTACGACCCCGTATTCGCCCCGCAATAAATACGGCATGTACCTCAGCATCAGTCCAAATGTTACTCCTACGACTGCAATATGTAATTTGCGTTGACCACAAAGTGCTGCAAGCGCTACCAGAGGAATAGCGTACCAACTATAAGGCTCTCTGGATAAAATAACAGGTATTAACGCTACAATCCAAACCCAAAATGCCCATGAATAAAATCTGGTTGTGGTTGGTTTTACCCACCAAAATAGCGGAAATAATACGACGCTTAAAAATTTGAAACTGATTGAAATAGTCAAAAAAATTATAGAAATAATCGTACGCCGTTTTATGAGAAAAAATATTGCCATTAACGCAAAAGCAATCATCATCACCTCATTGTGAGGACTTACTAAACTTTCTATAAGCACTAATGGATTGAGAGCATAAAAAACTAACGCTAAATTTTGCCTGTCCATCCCCCAACGCTCTGCAATTCTCCAAATCATAATGCTGGTACCTAAATGAAAAAACAGAAACATCACCTTAAATAAAAACAAAGTTAACACAAATTTACCAAAGCCTAAATATGAAGGCACCAAGGTGAGTAATAACCATCCCGGACCATAGGGATAATACCTGTGTGTCCAGCGCATAAACCGCACCCAAGGGTCTAGCGGAAAATCTAAAGCTTTGAAAAAATGTGGATCCAGTCCATAGCGAGTGACGATTCGCGCGTCAAACATGTAATTAAATAAGTCATACGAAAAAGCCGGATAGGCAAACACCAAGATCAAAGATATACCTATTAGCCACTTAATAGTTTTCTTTTCCAATTTTCCTTTTATCAATTGACCAAGACAATATATATAAACGCAGAAAAGTAACCCAACTAGTATCAGATAAACGCTGCTTGATAAAGGCCGATTGAAGTATCCAATTTGTGTGAGGAAGGCTTGAACTGACTGATAAATTAAATTTCCGGATAGGGTCAAATTCAAATCAACTTGAGTATATGAGTAAAAAATAAGTCCCAGTGAAATTAAGATATAAATTAAAAATAACCATCTATGCTTCATAAATAACATTTTCTTGAGGTCAAATAGATCCGCCATACAAACCGCGAAAACTGTAATATTTAATTTTCAGGATATCCACAAGTGCATCCAAAGAATCAGTCAAAGGACTCACTCTCCTGGTGTCAACATAGTGCCACTCAACTGGTACTTCCTTGATTTTATATCCTAATTTAGCAGCCACATACAGAATTTCCACATCAAATCCTGCGGTTACACGCGGACCGGATGTAGTTTGGTGTCTTTTATAAAGCTTTAATCTATTAAAAATATTTCGGGCTACTTCTTTTTTGAATATTTTAAATCCGCATTGTGTATCTTCAATCCCTTTGAGTCCCAATATAAGATTCCTGACAATCATAAAACCCGGTCCCATGAGGCGGCGTAAAAAAGGCGCTCCCAATCTTCTACCCTTTCGCGATCCGATCACGATATCGAATTCTTTATTTATGAAAGGTAATAATAATTCTACTTGATTTATGGGTGTCGCCTGGTCAAGGTCGGTAAACAGTATATTCTCCCCGGTTGCTGCCAACATTCCCGCAACCACTGTTCCAGCTTTTCCCTGATGCGCATTTGCGAGCACCCTAAACCCGCGGTTATCGTCACAAAATTCTCTTATCAATGACAAGCTTTCATCACTTGAACCATCGTCAACTATCAATACTTCCCAGCTGTATTTGCGCTGCTCCATGTAGTGGGCTACTTTATCGAGCGTCCCAAGTCTGATATTTTGTTCTTCGTTATAACAGGGAATTACAATCGAGAGGTCAAGCGCCATGTGGTCAATTGTAGGGGAATGGGTTACTTTATGCAACGAAAATTATCAGAAAATTTGCTGCTCCCATTTCGATTCCGGCTGAGTCAAAAAAAGAAATCCTAGTATACGTCTTCGTGTTTGCCTATTTTGACAAACATTATTCCATCCTCTTCATAAATATAAAGTATACGAATATCATCAGTCACTGAAAAACTCCATGTAGTTTGCATGCTGCCTTTAAGTTTGTGTAATTTCAATCCTGGAGTCTGTGGATCAGTTTTAAAATATTCAATTTTTTTCTTTATAGTAGGTAATAATTGAGGATTATTTTTTGTTAACTTCTTGAGCGAGGATAGATAAGAAGGAGCTAGGAATATTTTCATAATCGGTCAAGATCATCCACATTCTCAAGAAGTATTGTTTTTCCTGCCTTATGATCTCGATGCGCCTGTTCAATGGTCTTAATCGCTTTTTTACTCAGTTGAATAACCGGATAATCACCCACCACTTCTACAACCTCTTTGCTTATTAGGAACTTAATGTATTTAGTGATTCCATAACCCAATCGACTTGCCTTCGTATGCAAGGCTTGAACTTCTTCCGGAGTAAGTGTCAGTTGTACTTTGTGCATATGGTGTAATTGTAATGTAAACTCACTGAATTATCAATGATTTATAAAGCAATTTGTTGATTTATTTAAACAAATAAATTATCATAAAAAACTAATCTATTACGTACCGAAATAGCGGTCACCAAAATCTCCAAGTCCCGGAACAATAAATTTATGGGAATTCAGTTTCTCGTCAATTGCCGAGGTAAAAATTTGCACATCCGGATGTAATTTCTGAATTAATTTCAGTCCTTCCGTTGCAGATACTATGCATACTAAAGTGATTTTTTTGGCACCTTTAGATTTTAAAGCATTAACAGTATCAATAAAAGATCCTCCTGTAGCCAACATTGGATCTAATATAATCACCTGATGCGAACTTAATATTATTGGCAATTTACGATAATATTCTTTGGCAATTGCAGTTTTTTCATCTCTTTCAAGACCGATGAATCCTACTTGAGAACCGGGTAAAAAATCCTGAAGCGCAAACAGCATCGCCAGTCCAGCTCTTAATACCGCAACTACCACAACTTCATCGTCCAATTCATATACACTCATCGGCGCAAGGGGCGTAAG
>CAYHKY010000062.1:0-8027 GCA_964357355.1 uncultured Gammaproteobacteria bacterium
CCATTTCATTTGCACCAAAAGACGGAGCGGAAACAAGTGCCAGAATTTCTCCGGTTTTGGGTTTTGATACGACCACTGCACCCAAATATTCACCTAACGCGTCATACGCAACTTTTTGCAGGTCGGCATCAAGCGCTAATGTCAAATTGTTTCCCGGAACAGGATCTACTTTGCCTAAAGTGCGGATGCGTTTGCCTTTTGCGTCAACTTCAACCAATTCTTTGCCGGAAACTCCCCTTAAATCCTTTTCAAAAGCAAATTCAATACCGCTTCTACCCGTTCGGTCACCTAGCAAATACCGTTGATAAGCAAAATAAGGGTTGGTAATTTCCTCTTGCGTAATTTCCCCCACTGTTCCCAGGACATGCGCTCCTTGATAAGGGTATTTGTAGTTGCGCAGAAAATCAGGTTCATACAGACCGGATTCAGTTTCTCTCAATGCCGTAAGATCTGCAGCGTCGACGTACTTAGACAGACAATTTTCACTGCTACAGCTTCCAATCCGTCGCCAAACTGGAGTGTTGGTCACCAACTCACTACCCCGGCGGTCATAAATAATCCCTCTCGGAGGATGCAGTACTACACTTCGTATCCTGTTCTCCTGAGCCAGAATGTAATTATCTTTTCCCTGAATTATCGTTAAGTGGAATACTCTGGTTAGCAGAACTACCAAAGAAGTAAGCAGTATGCCTGATAAAATCGTGAATCTTATACCCCACCCGACCATTGACACGCTCCGCAGCGCAAAACGCCTTTTTTCAATATGAATTGCATCAATAAAAACTTTCCCTAATTTGACCATATCAATTAATGCCCCACACCATCCAGATACCCCACGACAATATGATTCCGCCAATGAGTTGCCACAGGGTGTGGCGCTTCCGGTACCACCGAGACCAACAAATCAAGACGATAGCGATTATGCTCCAAAACCAAGGAAAATTAAAATAATCAGCTGCGAACAGAAAAAAAAGTTCGGCCGCTGCGGCGTGAGCTGATATTTTCCAAAACCGGGTAATTAGCGCAAACAGGGTGCCACCCACTGCCAGAAGTTCTGCCACCATTCCCAGGGGTGTAGTCCGAATCGGTAATAATAGAACATACACCACCAAAAAAGAAAATAACCCAACTATGCTTAAGGTGTATCTTTCTTCGCGCTTGGACATGCCCCAATCACTAATTCTTCCGGTTTTTTTGAGAAACACCAAAGTTCCCACAGTAGGTAACATACCAACCAGAAAAAATATCAAGATTGCAGCCACCATGGTAAACCTGGATAAGTTGCTCCGAGAAAGTGCAGTCACAAACATGAACGGGATAAAAGTAAGCGGAGAAAGAAATGCGGATACAAGCAAGGCCAATGACGGAAGCAGTTGTTTCATGAATATAACTTTATTTTAAACCCCCGGTTACACGCACTCTTTTGAGTAAAAGCCCACGAGAAAGAAGCCCCAAAGCCCCCCGAACGACTGCGGTTTGCGGATCATCGGTCACCCACACCGGCATTTTTATATCTTGCGCAACCAGCTTTTCTATGCCTAGCAACAAAGATCCTCCACCCGCAAGGGTAATCCCCTGTTCCATGATATCACCGATAAATTCAGGCGGAGTCTCTTCCATGACGTCTTTGATCCCGGCGATGATTTCATTAACCACAAGAGCTAAGGCTTCCCGAACCTCAGATGAGTGGAGTTTTAAGGATTTGGGCATACCTGATTCAAGATCCCGGCCGCGCACTACCGTCTGTTTTGTATCATCAACGACATATGCTGACCCGATGCTTATTTTCACTGCTTCAGCAGTTTGCTCCCCGATGATCAATGAATGTTTGAGTCTCGCCATGGCAATAATTGCCTGATCCATCTCATCGCCAGCAACACGGATCGAGCGGTTAACGACAATTCCGCCCAAGGATATAACTGCAATTTCTGTAGTTCCTCCGCCAATATCAACTATCATCGATCCTTTTGATTCTTCAACCGGAAGGCCTGCACCAATTGCTGCAGCCATCGGTTCCTCGATCAAAAATGCTATCCTGGCTCCGGCGTCAAAGGCTGCTTCCTGTACGGCGCGGCGTTCAACTTCAGTGACCCCTGAAGGAATACCGACGACTACTTTGGGGCGCGGAATATTCGGCCAGTAACTCCCCGGCCGTTCATGGGCAAGTTTGATATAGTGGGTAAGCATCGCGCTAGTTGCATCAAAATCGGAAATTACACCATGCCTTAGCGGCCTGATGGCTTCAATAGCTGCGGGAGTCTTGCCGATCATTTTCTTGGCTTCCAACCCAACCGCCAACAATTTCTTGGATTTCTTGTGACGGGCAACTACCGATGGTTCCCGAATAATTATTCCTTTATCTTTTATTGCCACAAGAATATTGGCTGTGCCTAAATCAATTGCCAAATCGTGGGACAGAAGCCCAAAGAGGAAATCTAACATAACAAAATGGAGTATAACACAGAAAAAAAGTAGTAAAATGCAGTCAGAATAGTATACAATTTCCGCATGAACTGGGAAAGAAAAATCAGATTGGTATTGGCTTGGGCGTTTTACGCTCTATTTTTCGTAACACCGCTACTTTTTAATCCTAACCGTAACTATCCCTCATTTGAACTTTTTGAATGGAACAAAATGTTTTTTGTGTATATTCTGACCACCATCATTACCGGTACATGGATCTGCCGGATGATTCTCCACAAAAAAATTATTTTTATCCGGACACCGCCAGGTCCGGCGATCATTTTATTTCTACTGTCTCAAATATTAGCTACCGTTTTTTCCATAGATCCGCATGTCTCAATCTTCGGGTACTATTCCCGTTTTCATGGCGGTCTCCTGTCTACTATATGTTACACACTCTTATATTTTGCTTTTGTTTCAAACCGTGACGTAATAAGGCTCAAAAGATTGTTTCTTTTTATTATAAGTTCCGCATGTGTCGTCGCACTCTACGCGATCGCCGAAAAATTTGGCATTGATGCCAATATGTGGGTACAAGACGTCAGGTCCCGGGTATTTTCTACTTTTGGCCAACCGAATTGGCTAGCTGCTTATTTAGCAATTATTCTGCCAATAACTATTGCTCAATTTTTTATGAAACCGCGGGTGATGAATCCCGATGATGCCAATGAAAGCCAAAATACGGAGTCAAAATCGACTTATTTACCCAACATTATCCGTCGGGCGGTAAGACAAGGATATTTGATATCGGCAATTATTTTTTATACCAGTTTGCTATTTACTAAATCACGTTCCGGATTTTTGGGATTTTGGATACCCAATTTGATTATTTGGGTAGGAGTTTTTTATACATACCGCCAGAAACTAAATACTGTCCGACTATTTTTGATTCTCAATTCATTATTTCTAGCACTTAATTTCTTTATTAAAACTCCAATTCCTGCATACAATCGTCTAGCTACCATAGAAATATTCAACCGGCAACAGGTTGTGGAAGAAATTCAGGCACCGATGGGCGACTCTGTGATAAATGTCGGTATCACCGATTCTGCCAAAATCAGGCAGGTAGTCTGGAAAGGAGCAGTAGATATAGTAAAGGCATATCCTTTATTGGGTACTGGCCCCGAAACCTTCGCCTACGCATATTACAAATTCCGGCCTCAGGAACACAATCTGACCAGTGAATGGGACTTTTTGTATAACAGAGCTCATAATGAATTTTTGAATATTGCCGCAACCAGCGGTATAACCGGATTGGTAACCTACTTATTTTTTATTGCAATCACATATCTTGGCATTTACAAATCTTGGCGTAGGACTGCAACCACCCCAACTGAAAAAATCATCTTGCTGGCACTGGCTGCAGCATATACATCAATCCATGTCACTAATTTTTTCGGGTTTTCCGTAGTCATGATAGGCTTGTTTTTCTATCTCATCCCGGGTTTTTGTTTTGCTCTAATCCATAAATCAACCATATCTTTTTCCGACACTCCACCCCCAAATCGCATTCAACTTCTGGGAATTTTGGGAACTATTGCAGGCATGGTGCTGATACTGATGATTTTTGCACGCTTCTGGTTGGCTGACTCTTATTATGCCAAAGCCAAAATCCTGGCGGGACAGGAATCTCAAATTGAGGCTTATGATAAGTTTTCCAAAGCCATCATGTTACGCCCGGATGAGCCTCAGTATCAGGATGATTTGGGACTTCTATCAAGTACATTGGCCACTTCGTATTTGGAGAACCATGAAGCGACTGAAGCAAGTAAATTGATGAATTATGCAGTCACTCTCTCAACGAAGGCTTTAAAAATCAGTCCGCAAAACGTCAATTTCTGGAAAACCCGGGCGAAAATCTTGTTTGCCCTGGGCTCAGTTGATGCAAAATATCTCACACGCGCACTTGAAGCAATTCAGATAGCCGGTGAACTCGCTCCCACTGATGCTAAAATCACATATAATACCGCTGTAATCATGGGACATATCGGCCAAAACACTGAGGCGATTGAAAAATTGCAGCAGACAATTCAACTTAAACCCAATTACCGGGATGCATATATCGCACTTGCCATTTTTTATCAGGAGGAGGATCAGCTGGAAAAAGCACGGGAAACTCTCCAAATAGCATTGAAACTTATCAATCCCGATGACGCGGAATTAAAACAAAGACTGGAACAGCTATAGCCTACATACTTGAATTTGTTCCGGCCATATACCCCTCTAAGCTGCTATAGCAACCTTTCAGGTTGTAAACCAGCGTAAGACGGGTATAAAATAATTTCGAGTTGCAAGAATTAAAGTTTATAAAAATTATCCATGAAATCAATTGTTACTGTACCCAATAATGTCCTGGTTAGTCCTGCAAATCCTGTTCCCAATATAAACTCCAAAATTAAGGAAATGATTAACCAGATGCGAACATGCCTGGAGGAAGCGCAAAATCCGCAAGGTGTGGGATTAGCCGCAGCGCAAATCGGCCTCCCCTGGCGCATTTTTCTCATGTGGCCAAATAATAAAGAAACCATCCGCGTTATCATCAATCCTGAATATGTCAACAAAAGCTCAAATTTGGTAAAAGGGATCACCGACAACCGCTTGGAAGGATGTCTCTCCGTGCCGCATGTCTGGGGTGCGGTGGAACGGCATACCCGGGTTACTATCAGCTACCTGGACGACCTCGGTCAAAAACAACAAAATACTTTTAGCGGATTTCCCGCGATCATCGTCCAACATGAGATGGATCACCTGGACGGAATACTTTTCACCAGACGTGTAATTGAACAAAAAGGAACATTGTACAAACCAGGAGTTGATGACCTGGGAAAAGAAGTGTTGGAGCCAATTGAAATTTGAACTCATGAAACCGCATTTATTACTTTTTGGCACACCCAATTATTCACTTATCGTATTTGAAAAACTTTTTGCGGCCGGATACCCTATTGCCGGAGTTGTTTCAAAACCACCCCGTCCAGTCGGCAGGTTACAGGATTTGATCACTACACCGGTTGCAAATTGGGCAGTGAAAAAGCAGATTCCGCTGCTGACACTTGCAGCAAATCCAACAAAACCATGGTTATTTGCAGATAAAAATACGCTCGTTCAAAAAGTCATGAACTTAAATCCGGACTTATTGATCACTGCCGACTATACGCAAAAAATCCCGTCGGAACTTTACTCAAAAACCAAATTTGGAGGTCTTAACGTTCATCCTTCGCTACTACCCGCATACCGCGGTCCGGCTCCCGTCCCCTGGGCAATTTTAAACGGGGAGAAAGTAACAGGAGTTTCCATAGTCACCCTTTCCGAACAATTTGATGCCGGAATAATTGTCGCCCAAGAAAAAGAACCAATAAAACCGGCTGACACTACTGATACCCTGCTAACCCGCCTCTTTGTCAAAGGTGCGGATTTGTTGATAAAGACTCTGCGGAACAACTTGTCCCAACTCACAACTCTAAACTCATCCGTCTTCGCTAAAGCTTCGGCGGACAAGCAACCTACAACCAACAACTTACAACCTTCTTACTTTCCGCGTTTAACCCGCGATTCCGGATTTGAACCTTGGGAAAAAATTAAAATAGCTATAAATACAGGGGTTGGTGCAGAAAGAATAGAACGAAAATGGCGCGCGTTACATCCCTGGCCGGGCCTGTGGACGAAAGTAAGAATAAAAGACCATGAAAAACGCTTCAAAATTCTTAAACTCAACCTACAACTTACAACCTACCTGCCTCGCCGGCAGGCAGGCAACTTACAACTAACCGAAATCCAACTTGAAGGCAAACAACCTATTGCCACTAATATTTCAGACTGGCTTACTGACTTAACAGCGTAAGTTATACGATTTAGACCGTCCTATCTTGATAATATGATACAATATTCAAATGCTAAATTTAGAATTGGAGCGAAGATTTCCATATGAATTTATGCTGGACGCAGAACACGCACAGGCTATTGGATTTACGTATCGGCAAATTGTATTAATTGAATTTATTTTTATTACCGGCGGAGAATTGGGTGATAACTTTAATGACCGTGTGGCAAAACATTATAATATTACTGTAAACACCTTAAAAAGGCACATCCAAAATATCTGTATCAAGACAGAGGCAGCCCTTAAAACTGATCCTACAGCGTACAATAAATTATGTGATTGGTATAAACAGCTTGAATCCCTAACTCCAAGTCCGGAATTTCCATTAAGTAATCCTCTGATGAGACCGGCTGGAGTTGACCAAATGCTTCCCGCACTAATTGCGCTTAGGGTCATCAACTTGGAACCAACTAATTAAGATTTTCCAGATAGAGATGAAGTGCTACGGGTGACTAATTTTACCTGAGCCAACCTTTCTTTGCGCAGAAGTGAGATGCAGTCTGTGCAGAGTTTAATTCTTTGCACAGTCCCCTTTATAATAACTCGCAGTGAGTGTAGATTGGGACGGAAAATTTTCAAGCTTTTTTGCGCCTTATGCTTCCACGATCCGCCTGCCACACCTTTGTGATGTTGGCTTCTGGTTCCTCTCCAAATACCTTTTTTACAATTAAAACACACGTATGCCATGACGGCTATATTAGCAGATTTTTAGGGTCTTGACAACCATTTAAAAACCTTCTACGCTTTATTTATGGCAAAGAAAAAAAGCAGGTCAGTCAAAAACAACTTCATCTCTCCGATCAACCCCAGCATTCACTACGCACTATTTCTAGTCCTTGCTCTCATCTTGGTAATTGTGGTTGCAATAGTCATGCAAAAAACAGCTACTGAAACCCGGGCGAGATTGATGTGTCCGATGACAAAACAAAACTTAGCCCTGGTACTTGAAGAAACCAACAGACGTTGTAAATACGGTGTGCAACTTTCAAAAGATGCAAACGGATGCGACGTGTGGGTTTGTAAGATGACAAGTCCGATACCTCTCCAGTTCAGAAAAATGATGCAATCACCACTTCCAAACAGATAAATGTAACTGGGACTTCCTCAACGGTTAATTAATCGCTCTATAACTGGCAGAGGATTAATACTGCTTTCAAGAGAGCAAAGTTATTGATATACTTGGCTGTAATGTTTGGACTTACGGCAAATTTCATTTCGTTGGTCATCTACTTCGGATCTCTCATCGTAGCGATCACCGTCCATGAATTCGCGCACGCAATTTCTGCTGACCGATTGGGCGACCCTACACCCCGCCTGCAGGGAAGATTGACGCTAAACCCATTGGCCCATCTGGATCCACTGGGAACTGTCATGCTATTTTTAGTTCACTTCGGTTGGGGTAAACCGGTACAGTTTGATCTGTTCAATTTGCGTAATCCCCGCCGCGATGCAGCAATTATTTCCTTGGCTGGACCAGTCGCAAATTTAATATTAGCGGTTGTTGCTTCCATCGGAATTAGATTATTATTTGCAGCATCATTCATACCCTTTGGGATTATAGATTTTTTACTGCGCACGCTCATCGGCATGAACGTCGTACTCGCAATATTTAACTTGATCCCCATCCATCCGCTGGACGGATTTAAAATTGTCGGGGGCATGTTGTCACCACAACAGGCAAAGGAAT
>CAYHKY010000063.1:0-7953 GCA_964357355.1 uncultured Gammaproteobacteria bacterium
GTATTGACACTGCTTGCCCCACCAGTGTTATAAGAAGCATCGTTACTGCCTGAATTTGCAAGCAATGTCAGGTTGTTGGTCACGGTTGCCGTATTTGTCTGGTTCGTAGTTGATGTGTTTGTCGTTGTAACAGATGCGTCGTTAGTTGAATTTGACCCATTGCCCGAGTTTTGCGCCAAAATTGTCCCGTCAGGAGTGACAATAAATTCAGTTCCGGTACTTCCCGCCATAGCAGCTCCATCGGGGGCACCGACGATTTTCCCCACCCAGTTGCCTGATGCATCATTGACAAATACCAACCACCACACATCCCCGGCTACAACATTACTATTAGCAATATTGACAATATTGACATCCAACGATGCATCGCCTGTATCGATCACATTATTACCGTTTGAGAAACCTGCGGTATTATTTTCAGCTGAATTATTACCGGTATTTGCATCTACATTCAAATTGTTGGCAATAGTGGCATTGTTGACCTGGTTGGTATCGGAAGTATTTGTATTTGCCACATTGGCTGTATTAGTCGAATTAGAACCGTTGTTGGAATTAACTGCAGTTGTTCCTCCGCCTGTCGTCAAAGTACTTTCTGGAACCAGTATGTTTCCGATCAAATCGCCGAAGATATTTACAACCGCGATCAACACCTCACCGGCTCCGGCAATATTATTATTAACAAAATTTCCAACAGTTGCCACGACATTCGCGTCACCCGTTGTGATGGAACTATTACCATCGGTATTGTAGGAAGCATCATTGTGTCCGCTATCAGCAACGAGCACCAAATCGTTAACTACATCAGCGGAATTATTTTGAAAATTAGTATCAGTAGTCGTGGAATTGATCGCGGCATTATTGTCGGAATTACTTCCGTTACCCGTATTTGCTGCAGTCAGGTTGCCGTTAATTCCACATACTGCGGTACCACAAGAACTACTTCCTTGAGGAAATGCCAATATTAAATCTCCCGTATGTGTATCATCAACATTAAATTCAATGATATTCACTCCACTTAAGTTGGTATTTACACCGTTAATGACTGTAGCTGTAGTATTGGCATCACCGGTAACGATAGTGTTGTCGACTCCGGTATTGTGTGAGGTGTCGTTTTTACCTGAAACTGCAGCTAAATCGAGATTATTTGCTATGCCTGCATTATTCACTTGAACAGTATCTGAACTGTTGGTGGTATTAACATCCGCAGAGTTGTTTGAACCGGTACCGTTTCCCGTATTACCGACATTTATATCTCCACTTCCACCAGATCCTGAGCCAGCCAGATTACTGTTGACATCATTAGTCAATATAGCATCCGCGTTGGCATTGCCCGTATTAATAAAAGGATCACCCTTTCCATGACTAGCATCTTGACTGCCGGTTGTTTCACCCAAAGTCTGAGGTAACGTATTTGATGAACTTGTATCCGGGCTACTATTACTGGTATTTGCGTCATCTATATTAGTTGTAGAGATTCCCGGAGGTAACGCATCGGGTTGCGGTGGCTCAGGTGGTTGTACCTGTGGTTGGCTTTGCGGACTGGCAGCCGGTGGTTGAGGCGGTGGCGTCGGTGCTGATGGCTGTGTCGGCGGCGTGGGTGGAGCCGGTGGTTGAGGCTGTTGATCAGGTTGTGACGGAGGCAATGGAGGAGCCGGTGGTGCGGGAGGCGCTACCGGGGCTTCCGGCGCTGTAGGCGGAGGAGGAGGTGCTTCCTGTCCCATTATGGGAGAAGCAATGTTAATAAACAGTAACAAACTTATTAGAAAAGTTGCGAATGACTTTTTCATGTTTTTTTATTTAAGAATTGAAGTTTGAAATTTAAAAATATCCCGTTTAAATTGCAGACTTCAAGCCTTGACTATTTCTCGTTCCCCTTGCCTTATACCAAACTGGCATAAGGCAAGGGTACTAAAGATAAACTAGGTTTTTAGTTGGAATGTCCACTTAAAAACCACCAAAACCAATTTGATTCACTGCCCATATCCCACTCGGGATGATCGGGAAATGCGTCTCCTGTTGAGAAGACGTTGGAATTGGCTTCATTGTTCACTTCAACCTCAGTTGAAGCTTTACCAGTGTCGATTGAGGGATCGCTCCCTGGATCACCGGTATTATCATCCAGATCATTCTTACCGCTGTTAGCTTTCGCTTCTACGTCACAATCATTACTTCTCCAGTCACCCCAGAAGAGATGTTCCCATCCCTTTTCTTCACCACAGGTGAAGTTATTGTCTTGAGTGGCATAGAGAGTATTTACCAATGCGAGAGTGACATCTGGCTCTGAGTCAGTACCGTTACCGGCTACTTTCACGAGGCCATCAAACTCACAACAATCTTCCACATGTGCCAAATTGAAATTGGCGAGTGTGTCGACTTGTGCTCCTGCCCATGCATCACCGGTATCGATTGAATTATTTCCACCAGTGTTGTCATCGGCATCGTTTTTACCAGAATTGGCTTTCACCTCGACATCGTTTTCGACATCGGCAAAGTTGTTTTGAACAAGTCCCGTTGTGCCGGCTAATGCCAGCGTAACGTTTGGATCACTGTATGAACCATTTCCGTTCACCAGGATTTCCAATGCTCCTTCACCGCTGCCTCCCACATGAGCTACGTTGGCGTTAAGCGTATTCTCAACACCTGCCCATGCAGTTGCTTTTCCTGTGTCGATTGAAGTATTGCCGCCTGTGTTGTCATCGGCATCGTTATCGCCACTATTGGCTTTGACTTCGACGTCGTTTTCAACATTTGCGGTGTTATCCTGCGTCACCCATGTAGTATTGGTGAGTGCAAGATTTACATCCGGTTGGGAATAAGTCCCATTTCCAGACACTTCAACGTTTACATCAGCTGGACAACCACCACAATCAACCTGTGCTTCATTGGAGTTCAATTTATTTGAAACTTCAACGAGTGCTTTGGCTTCACCAGTATCGATATTTATATCGCCACCAGTGTTGTCATCGGCGCTGTTATCTCCAGTGTTAGCTTTTGCGTCAATATCGTTTTTGACATTGGCTGTATTGGTTTGATTGACTGTCGTTGTGTTAGTTGATGCGACATTCACATTTGGATCTGAGTTGGAACCGTTGCCGTTAACTACAATCGTAATTTCAGCAAATGCTGGAAGAATCATCGATTGAGCAACTAAAGCTCCGGTTGATAAACCTACTGCGACTTTTTTTACAAGGTCCTTCATAATTTTGTATTTCACCTCCCTTCCAAATAAGGTATTTACCTATAATAGATAGGTAGCATAGTTATTACATTTTTGTAAATATCCTGTATTTTCCACAAAAAAAACGGAGATGATCCTTAAGATCCATCTCCGTGTGCGGTTGATAGATTAAGATTTAAACCTTAATTCACAAACTCTGGGGCAGTTAGATGTTTGTTATGTAAATTTAATATAGGACAACTGTTAAATTTTTGTCAAGACCTAAAAAAAACTTTTATTGCGCCAACACATGTTTGGTCTTTCTGATATTTCGCACTGTTATTTGGGTAACGCTAAAATCCTGAACGTAAATTTCAATTGATCCCCAACCGCGCACAGCTTTGAGTGCCCTGGTAAGTTCGTCCAACAATTCACGGGAAATTCCGTTCCGAACAGTGTCTTCACTGCTATTTCCGTTTACAGATAAAAGTTGTTTATCCATGAATTTATGGGAATTTGATCGGAATTTCTTCTTTGTATCCATCTAGTTCACCCACAAGCAATGTGAACTCTTTAATATTTTCATCTACGGGAAGTCCAATCCGGGTAAGTTTGGTCGAAAGAGGTTGTGCTTCCACTGTATCGTTGTGAATTTCAGGTGCAAGCTTGTCTGAAGTACCTTTAGGTTGAACACGAATATAGTTCCTTGTATTTAAGAACAATGACTTATCAAAGTCATTAATCAATTTCAAATTGACAATCAAGAAGGTCCTACCTTTTATGGCGGTGGCTTTTTGACCTTTGATGATAATTTGCTTGGTCAATTGCGCACTCGTAATACTGTAACGTACCGCTTCTGATAATTTTTTATCTTTGTCGTATACGAGGAACGAGAATTCTCTTTCGATAGGCACCGTGACTGCGTCAGGAATTGTGGAACTTTGGGTTCCCTTTGCGGACATAACCTGGGCATATACAAATCTCAAACCGGTTCCTACGGCTAGTAATATTACTGCTATGAATAAAAAATATCCGACCCGTTTGCGGTTTAGTATTGTCTTCGCACCTGAAGAAACTGAGTTTCTAGTATGTGAAATACTTGTTGCAAATGCAGAAAAAAAAGTTGAAATTTTTCCCTTTGACGACGACATCGGTTTGCGGTTTACAGCTTGGGCATAATCAGTCATAGCGCTTGTATGTGGAGCAGGATAAAAAGGCAGATTTAATAGAAGGGCAGAAGTATATGGACTATAGTAAATTACATTTACGTTGTCAAGTGCCAACAAGTCATCATTTTATCTACTCAACTAAAATGTTAGTTTTGGCTGACGTATTTTCCTGATCAATTGTCACCTTGATAGAAGTACTATTTGAAACTCCTTGCAGGATCGCCTTAAATTTTTCGTTTGCTTTAGTTCTCACATTGTTTCTAATTTGGTAGGAACGGCTGCTTAGTTCACTTTTATACCAATCATATACCATATCTCCTGGGGCATCAGTTTCATAAGTATTTCCTCCGGTAGAATTTGCGCCCGGATAGATTATTTTCTCTGATCCGGGAGTAGAATTATCAATTTTGGTGTCAACTCTGATATCAATATTTGATTTTCCCGAAACCGAGCTTGATCGGGGAGTGGGGCGGAGTTGAAGTGAAGCAGATGGCTGTGGTGATGCATCCGGTTGCGGAGATTTAAGATTGTCAGTTTCGCCGATCACTTCCGGCTGTGAAGAATTTTTTGAGAGTGGAAACCCAGGTATCCGCACAAGTACTGCGTATCCAATAAATATGACAGATGCGATCACGGTCAGAAGATGCATATGGGTTAGGGGCAGAGAATTTACTATATATAATAGTAGCAGGCTGATGCAAGTTTTGTCCACCTGTTAGGTGGAACAGCTTGACACCTGGAGAAATTTGTTAAAATTTAATCAAATTTCGACTTGGAATAAATTGGGAATGTAATTTGTTTTCCATTAACTTTTTTTCCTAATACCCATCCCAAAGCATTAGCCACAGTGACCCCTACCCTTGTTCCGGTAAACGAACCGGGTCCGTTGTTGACTTCGATTGCAGTTATATGGTGAAGTTGTAAACCACAGTCACGCAACGCTTTTTGTACTAGAATTAATACATTCTGAGACTTTGTACTTTGATTTGTTTCTTCGTTATACTCTGTCTTAATATTACCGACAGTAATAATTACTCTCGATTCCTTACTATTGGTAGTATCTAAATAGAGAACAGATAAGTCTTTTTTCATAGCATCTTAGTATTATATATTCCTTGATAATTATACAGATTTATCTCTTGATATTTATATTTGCTTAACTTCGACACTACCCTGTCTGAGGATTTTCCACGGAGTCACTGAACAATCAATCACCGTCGACGCTGCTTTAGTTTTTGTCTCTCCCGGAACCACATAATCTGCCAGTTTTATAAGTTCCGGATCCAACTCATTAAATCTATACGGGGTGGGAAAACCATGAAAGTTGGCAGACGGACCTAAAATCGGTACACCTATTCCTTCAATCAGTTTCAAAGTCAACTCATGATCAGGCATTCTGACGCCGAGAGTTGAACTTCTGCCGCGCACCAGCGGAGGAGTAGCATTAATTTTACATGGGCAAATAATAGTTAGTCCACCTGGCCAATAAATATCCATAAGATGTCGCACATTTTTGGAAAGGGGACCTAGATAGTTCTGAGCCATTTCAATTGTGGCAACCAATACCGGACTTGCTTGTGTTTCAGGACGGCGGCGAATTTTAAATAGCTTTTCTATTGCATCTTCCCGGTCTATCCGGCACCCGATCCCAAACGCTGTATCTGTGGGAAAAATGATAATTCCACCGTTATTTAATATCTTTATAGCAATATCTATATCATTCATAATTCCTAACAATAATTAACCTTCCTTGATTTTTCACTTCAAAATATATATCCAAATGATCTTTGGGTAATTTATTTCCCAACCTCTCCGCCCACTCAATAACAACCAAATGTCTGGGATTTGCAAAAATTTCTGACAATCCCAAAGTATCATTATCAACTTCTTTGATTTGATATAAATCGATATGAAATAAGCGGGTAAAATCTAGGTATTGTACAGGGTATTCCCGCATTATGGTAAAAGTGGGGGAGAGTATGCGATGGGGGACGCCGATAACTTTAGCCAGGCCTTGCACAAACGTTGTTTTACCACTCCCCAATTCCCCATACAGAGCCAGAATTGTGGCTCGAGTTCGTTTCCCCTGTTTTATAAGACCCGTAATTTTTTTGCCCACGTTTTGAGTATCTTGGGCGCCTTTGGTAAAAATTTCCATAGATAAATAGATGCAATTGTTATACCAAACACATCGATTGCCACATCTCGCAATTTACCTTCTCTTGTAGGCACAAATACCTGGTGTATTTCATCAGTCATGGCGTATGCAACTGTCAGCAACCATGCATTGTACCTCACTTCCCATTCAGGAGAATTACGTGTATTTCGAAGCGAACGATACATAAGAATATAAAGAAACGCATATTCAATGACATGCAGCGATTTAAATACTAGGAATTGAATTGCAAAGTCAGATGAAACACGAACTGTCGCCTGTGAAGATAAGTAAAATATTAGTCCCATCCAAACAAATGTCGGCAACCAGTAAAAAAACTGTCGCATTCCCCTATTATATCAACTTGTTTATTAAATGCGATTTAAATCTAAGATTGCAATTTATTTTTTTGCATTTGCCGATAGGCTAAAAATCCGGCAAATCCCGAAAACGCTATTCCCGCTAAAATAAAAAGAGGTCCTAATACAAACCCCAAACCGCCTCCCTTGACTTCAGGTGAAGGATTAGGACTAGGCGAATTGACAAGAATAACGCTGACATCTTCTGTTTCACCCAATACTACAGATTTTGATGCTGTGGGGCTTGGTTTTATAGTTTTGGGAGAAACGCGTGGACTTACACGGGGGCTGGAGAGGAGAGAAGGTAACAATGTAGGTCGGGGCGTGGGGTTAGGCTGAACTGTTGGTTTTGGAGTAGCGGTAGGTTTTGGAGTAGGCAGGGGTTTGGGTCCACTATTTTGCGCGCCTTTTGTAACAGAGTTCAATGTCGTGAAACTTCCGGTGTTATCCGGACTTCTTCCCTGAGTTGCTCCATTTTCCGCATCGTCATAGTGAAATTGATCGATTATATTCCCATCGCTGTCGAACAAAACTATATAATCACCGTCATTATTAAAATATGAATTACTTATATCAAAGGTAGGATAAGTTGGGTTCGCAACATTCAATTCGTTCAGTGGCCATTTAGAGCTGTTCCCTGCATCTGACGTGTATGATGTATCATCATCGATATAGTACGATTTGATCGTATTCGGCACTGTCGCTCGCATTGTAAAACTCGACCCATTCCGGATCTGTGGTAGGACTAAATTCGTTAATTACTACCACCTGAGCAGATACGGTGTGTACCGCAAGACTGAGAAATATAAATAGGGATATAACTCCTGATAATCGCTTGATACCCACCGTAATCTTTACTTATAAATGCAAATTACTGTACGTGCAAGTAGAAACTCACTACCCCGTCATCATGCTCTATATATTTTATTTTGATAACTGATGATCCGCCGCAATTCTGCTCTGCGGCAAAAAGAGTCCCGTCTTTGGGCGCTCTGATAACTAAAGATGAGTTGGAATACATATCAAATCCGGTATGAATTTCACCGCTATATTTATATCTATATGAATAAGGTGTATGTCCGTACAATTGAGTTATTAAAACATCTCCTTCAA
>CAYHKY010000064.1:0-7787 GCA_964357355.1 uncultured Gammaproteobacteria bacterium
AGCTATTTTGGGTAAATTATCTTTATGTCTGTCGGATCGATCGTCAATCTGCCAGTATGTAGAGGAAGAGACAAACCAACCATTTAATAGATTCGATCTTCAGAGATTGGCAATTGCCAGACTAAAGACCTGTGAAGTAGTAGCTCGATTGTTTATACCTTGGTTGGTTAGTATAGGAAAAGACGCTTCTTTTTTATGGACAATTCATTCAAGTACGGATCAGAAACTTAATGTTTATATTCCAAGTCCCTAAATACTTCGAACAACCAGAAAAAATTTCAAATAGTGATCATTTCAATTAATTATTCATTACCAATTGTACGGCGCTGATATTCAATTCGTCTTCACTGTTTACCCCGTCTGCTTCAAAAAATTTTGATATAAAAAGTAAAGGCGGACTGTCAAAATTGGAATAACTGCCGTCTGCCAATATGCCGTCATCGTTAACCGAATTGAATACGACTCCTGTAAACGGAGTTGCAAGAGTTACAGCGCTTTCCTGATGGAACTTTCTGGTGATTAATGGTGTTGATGTTTGACCACGGTACATTCTTACCAAATCGTATGCTACTACGGTATCATTATTTAATTGAAATCGTCTGACTAAGGGATATGCCAACCCTTGATAATTAGCCGACCCGTAAATCAAGTCCGTAGTTTCAATCCATGGATTAGCCTGAGACAGATCCTCAATAATAATTGATGAATTAACAATGAAATTTGTCGCTTCAATTTCTTCAGGAGTTGTTAAATCACCGGTGATTGACCTTTCAGCTTCAATTATTTCTTTGTCAGTTTGATGTTCCCAAAATAATGCATTCCTTAAGCAGGCCTTTAGAATCTTAGCTTTATGTTCACTGCTTACATCATTGATTTTTCCCCATTCTGCCAGTCTTTTGTCTATTTCTTTTACCAATATTGCGCGCGGTGTCATGACCGTGCGGGTGGAAATCAAATCAGGACCGCCAAGAGTTGATGAACCATTGGGTTGAGTAAAAAAATCCGTATATGCAACCATCAAATCAACTATCTCGCTTTCCGATTTGTTTTCCAGTGATAATAAATAAGGTAAAGTTTCATCCAAAAACCTTTCCGCAAATTTAGTTACCTTGGCTTCGAGTTCTGTCGGACCAAGTAAAAACTCGTCTCTGACATTATGGTGCCCTCCAGCTGCATTAAAAAGGATGTTAACTTTATCTTCATTTTGGTGAACTGCCCGCGCTGCTACGTTCCAAGTATTTAGCGCCATAATACAATTTCTGAGAGTAATCACCCCTTCCGAGTACGTGGTAAATACCGGGTCTTGTATCAAACGCTGTAAGCTGTCGTCGGCGTCGCTAATTATATCGGTCATTGTGTCATTTAAAGGATTTTGCGGTGGAATAATATCATGGAAAAATAATACTTTTGCTATATATGAAGCAACTCCTGCTGCGCTCGTAATACCTGCTAATTGCAAAAAATCCCTGCGCGTAAATTTACTTGGGGTTTTGGCAGTTTCTTGGCCAGTAACATGCGATTTTGGCAATTTGGCCAATACAGCTGCAGATCCCAAGCTAACCAGAGCAGCCCCGGCGATAAAAACCGGCAGACTTTGAATTTTGGTAGTGCCATCAGCTTCAAGCGCCCATGGCATACCATCAGTCGTCAAGATAGACTTACCCTCTTTTATTAGTGCCCTGATAAGTTCATGATGTTGCCTTTCGACTTTGGTACTTCCGCCTTCACCGGGATTTAAAAGTCTATAGAAAATATTTGCTGATTTTAGATTTGCAAGATCATCACTAAGGGAAAAGCTTTTTCCAACATCAGAAAATTCGCCGCAGATTAATGTATATTTTCCCTGGTCTATTTTTCTTTTTACATTATCCGAAAGGTAGTGATGCCCGAATTCAAATTCTAAATGCAGTTGGTTTGGTTTTATACCCAAGTTTGCTTCAATACGTCTGGCTATTTCTTCATCATCAAGCTCTTTATTTTTCTTCAGAAACTCCCGGGGATTCAAAATTAATTTTCTGGTATACAACCTATTACCCGGTAAAGTATTAGTTTCCATAGTTATATTGATAATGGTCTGGTTAACCCTTGGCGACCTGGTAAAGAACTATTCCCAAAGTTACCATGACGTTCAAACTCCGGTTTATTCCCCACATCGGCAATTCCACAATCTTATCAGCTGTATCAAGAACTTCTTTGGATATTTTGTACTATAAATGCGTATGAATATCTATTATGTTCGCAAAGATTTTGGGGTGAAGTTGACCGGATTAAATTTCTGGATGTTTTCCGATGCGTCCAAAATTTCGATACCTAAAACTTTACCTTCTTTCGTTAAATCCACGACAATGTTGCCGGTAATCTTTTTACTTTTGTCATATAATCCTTCAGCCAAATCAATGTATAACGCGTCAATTTTAGAATCATATTTAATTTTCATGGTTTTTCTCCAAATAATAAGCTGTTATTACGGTAATTTTTGAACCCTCAGTAATTGTTACTACCTCAAGAATTTTATCTCCGAATTTTTTTCTTCTTAGCTTTCTTCCCTTGGAACTAGCAATAACTTCTTCCGGAAACTGAACAGTTTGTGTTATATGTGTTCCTAATATTCTTCTCTTGGCCGATCTTTCATTAACGTGCTTAGAAAAAACAATCATAATTATACTATTTGACTCATAATTTCGTAAAGAACTATCCCGCAGCTTACCATCACATTCAGACTTTTATTTACTCCAAACATTGGCAACTCGACTATCATATCCGCCATATCAAGCACTTCCTTAGACACACCATAAGACTCATTTCCGACTACCAAGGCAAGCGGTAATTCATATTTGACTTGATCAAACTGTACGCTTCTTGCATCTTGCTCAACGGCAATAGTAGTGAGTTGTGGGTTATGAGTTGTGAGTTTTTTGATAGCATCTGTTGCACTTTTTGCATATTCCCACTCCACCCATTTCCAAGTGCTGATTGAAGCTTTCTTGATCCGGTGATTGGGAGGAGTCAGGGTTTCACCGCATAAGAATACTTTTTCACAAGCCACCGCATCAGCCAGACGGAAGATCGAGCCTACATTATAAGTATCCAGGACGTTATCCAAAACGATAAAAATCGGCCTTTTCTTAATCGACTTGGTCTGTGCTTCTGTAGGTTCTGTAGTCCGTAACTCCTGCGCGTTGAGTTTGAACATGAAAATATTATACAATATAGCCTACATACTTAAATTTGTTCCGGCCATATACCCCTCTAAGCTGCTTTAGTCTACCTTCGGCAGACAAACCAGCGTAAGACGGGTATAGGAGTATATGATAAAGTTAAGAGTGTTTTTACGTACGTTTTCAAAAAGTTTAACGTCTTTAACCTACTACCATGAGGTGCTAAATGCAGGATTTTCTTTTTCTTTCAAATATTTCGTCGCTTTCTCATTCATTTTGGGAATCATGCTCACTATTTTCGTCTGCAGCATGATACTTCCTCCCCTAAATCATTTCAGTGACAGATTTCTTACACGTGCAGTTAATCTTTATCCGCCGGGTCTGGAGATTCAAATTACCGATGGTACCCTTACCGTCAATAAAAATGAACCGATCCGTATCCCAATTCCTTATGAACTGATTACGGATGTTCCCCCCGCCATCTCTGACCAAAAACAAAAATATCTCCTGACGATTGATACCAAAGCCAAAACCGATGATTATGAAAAATCACAATCACTTTTGCTTTTGACCGAAAACCAACTGGTTGCTCCCGATGAAGGAAGCGGTTACAGCGTGTATCCTTTTTCAGAGGTCACCGGAGTCAAAATCAACAAAGAAACCGTTGACCAAATAATTCGTGGAGCTGCGCCTTTTGTCAAGGCATTGCCTTACTTGGTCACAGCAATACTTTTTATTATCATGGCAATCTTTCTACCTTTAAGCAGATTGTTTTCCCTCCTCCTGCTCACATTCATTACAATGATATTTGCAAAACTCCTGCACCTGAAGTTAACTTACCGCCAGCTTTATCAATTAGGTTTGCACGCACTCACAGTGCCCGTCCTCATTCAGGTAATCATGACGCTTTTCTCCCTCATCCCGCCGCTGCCATTTTTTAACTCAATCGTATACCTGCTCTACTTTTTGGTGATATTAGCGGAGCTCCGGAAAGACCCAAAACTTATGAGTAATGTTTCATGAAACTGATCATTACGGCTCTTCTGGTTATTCTCGGAATTTTCATCCTGAAAAACAGAGAAACTAACTACCAACCAATCCGCAAACCTCTCGCTACTGCCACATTGAAACCTGATCCCTCACCCCTAAAACTTAATTATAATAATCGTGACTATGCTGTTTATTTACAAAAAATTGAACCTGACAAAGTGATACTAATTCCCAATTTTACCGAAAAAAAGTCGGCTGCTACTCTTATGAAAGAATTTAAATGCAAATACGGAGTTAACGGCGGTTTTTATACACCCGATCACAAACCTCTTGGAGTATTCCATGCGGGTGAATTTGATCAGCGTAAATCACATAATGAATCATTGTTTAATGGATATGTACACAAACCTGCCGGGGGTTCCCTGCATATAGGAAGTGAATATATCCCTAATTTTAGGGACATTTCCATTGAGTTTATTTTTCAATCTGGGCCTCTTTTTACTCCTCAAACAAAATTAAAGATGCAAAACGATGAATTAGCCCGCCGTATGCTTATCGGCAAAACAGGTCAAGAGGAATACTTTTTTCTTGCCGTCACCGAAGCAGGCAATGTAAACAGCGGCCCGTATTTAGCCGACCTTCCGCAAATCCTAACACTTTTTAACAATTCTCAACCCGCCTCTCCGGCGGGCAAGCAACTTACAACTCTTTTGAATCTTGACGGCGGATCTGCTTCAGCTTTCCGGGATGATGTGGGTGTTACTCTCGGAGAACTAACTCCTATCGGCAGCTTCCTCTGCGGCAGAGAAACCCCTTGACAAACTCTTTCATTGGCTGCTACGCTGAATATATGGATACATCCGTTAGTCCCAGTCCCGTTAACAATCAACCACATGTTTCCCCCAAACACAATCCAACCCTACTTATAGTAGTCCTTTTAGTAACTGCGGCTTTGGTATCGGCGGCTGTCTCTTTGGCTATATTTAATACAGGCAAAGGCGTCAACCAACAACCAATCAATGCAACCACCGAAAATCCCTTTGACAATTCGGCGCTAGCTCCCGAAAATCCGTTTTCTGAAACTGCAGAGACTACAACCGTAAATCCATTTGATAATACCACTACTCAAAACCCTTTTGATGCATTTGAAGAAACGACTACTACCAATACAACTGAATACCAAAACCCGTTTTGAAAGATTTAATTTTATGAAAAAAATAACCGCAATTTTTTTTGGCTTATTACTCCTCTTTGCAGGCACAAAAGCCGTAAATTCGTATGAGTATCCGGTTCCTGAGTTAGGAAATTGCCGGGACCGGCAGGAATGCCACCTTTATTGTGAAGTGCCGAATAATAAACCTGCCTGCTGGGCATACAATGTTTATGCCGTAGGCACTGACGTGTTGGGAGACGAGTCTCCGGAAACCAAAGTCGCAGCTTTAGGGATCACGTTTCCGATTACTGAGTTAGGTAATTGTGCAAATGTTGCAGCATGTAAAACGTTCTGCGTGGATTTACAAAATCAGGCTGTCTGCCGTGAATTTGCGGTAAAACACGGACTAGCTAACAAAGAAAAAATTATTGATAAGGCAAAACTGGAGTTAGGCTGTACAACTACCGAAGAATGCCGGCAATTATGCGAGCTGGAAACAAACCGGTCACTATGCCGGACATTTGCCAAGAAATACCACCTCAAAGGTGCAGTTAAGAACCTACTGGTTGAATCTGCCAAAAATGAATTGGGGTGTACAAATCATGCCGAATGCCGCCTGTTATGTGAAAAGCCGGAAAATAGGGAAAAATGTGTCAACCTTGCAAGACGGCTTGGGCGCGGTGACACCAGAAAAGAAGAATTAATACTAAAAGCCAAGGAAAGTTTGGGTTGCACCTCATTTGAGGACTGTAAAAGTTTTTGTCAAAATCCGGAAAATGCGGAAAAATGCCGTAACTTCGGCGCGGCAGTCCGCCAACACGTCGAAGACAAAGTCAAAAACGAACTCAAAGAGAAACTTGGCTGCACTACGGCCGAAGAGTGCCGCAAAGTATGCGAGACAAACCCGGAACGTTGTCCTAATTTCCCAAAACTTGGGGGATCACCCAATCCCCTGATGCCTAATTTGAAACAAAAACTCGATAATCGCGGTCCCGGATCATTAAATTCGGGCCCTAAAAATTTGAACACCAATCGACAACAACCGGGAATTCAATTCCCGAAACCATTTGTGTCAACTGACAATAACCCCTCAACAAAAGACGCTCAGGAAGCCGGAGAATCCGGAAATCCCGAAGAATAACAGCATTTTTTGATTTAAAAAACTTTCCGCGGCCACACAAAATCAACCATTTTCCATGCAGCAAACCCCATAAACCAGCCCAGTAAACCTCCAAAAACCACATCAAGCGGAAAATGTTTACCCAAATAAATCCTGGAAAACGCGGTCATGAAAGCAAAAGATAAAAGAAGCAGTTTGATCAGCCGTTTCTTCTTACGGCTCAACTTTTTTCCGAACCCCGCAGTTTCCTCACGTGTCACCACATACGCTCCGGCAAATGCGACAGCTGCGTGGCCAGAGGGAAAAGCAAAATCATTGTTAGCCGGAATTGCCGCCGGTTTTTCTTCAACCAGTACAACTTTCTCCCCAAAAGTAATGTCCGGACGCGGACGTTTAATGATCGGCTTAATGATACCTGAAGCTACCGTTCCGGAAAGAAGAAGCGCCAAAACCAACCTGATGATAAAAAATTTATCACGCCTTTCCTCTACTACCGTCAACACCAATCCCACAACCATCCAGATGATCAAAGGATAGAATGAAAAAAAAAGAAACACCTGATCAAGTATTTGCGGATGCGGAATTGAATTAATCAGAAAAAATAGTGTCTCGTCAAATTGCCGCACTATTTCAAAAGTCCCCATTTACTGATAGTAACAGATTTTAAAAATAAAGGTTATCAGGATGCCTTGGTTTTATGGAGTCGGTGTGGGAACGGCGCTGGCTTTAGCGGCGGACGCAGACGGCTTGGGACTAGCTGAACTATCGGGCGTGGCTTTGGGTTTGGCGGAAGCTTTTGGGCTAGGTTTCGGCGAACTCTTAGGCGTTCCTTTGGGTGTGGCGGACGGGGATGCCTGAAGTTCGGCTGAATCAGAACTACTGGGTTCGGGACTTACGAATATAACGCGCACGCCGTTTTCCATATCGGGTATCGGGGAAACAACGTTTGCATTTTTGAACAACATCGTTCCTGCTACGATAATCAATCCGATCAGAATCGCTAACACTCCTACGATTATGACTACGTTACGCTTATTGTTGTTTTCACCCAAGGACTCATCCATAATTCCCTCCTATTATACACGGTCACACAAGCCATACCTCCATTAATGCAAAAACAGCCTGATGACTTCAAAAAATCCGTAGAAGGCAAGTCCGATAAAAGCCAATGTCCCCAGGAAACTCACCCATTCATTTTTGACTGCCACAATTGTCCGGGACGGAGAGATGAAAAGAGCAATATTCAATAAAGTATGAGCTGCAAAAACCCCGACGGAAAACCCGAATACATTTATTACATTAAAAAGCGGTACATACCCTGCAAAATCATCAAGACCTAAAATAAAAGGCACACTGAAAGAAAACG
>CAYHKY010000065.1:0-7771 GCA_964357355.1 uncultured Gammaproteobacteria bacterium
CAAACTAGGCTCGACAAGAGGTCTTAGGTTCGAGCAAAGTACGGTCACCAGCTCCAAACCGGACAAACGTCCGGTTTTTTCATTTTTAGCCAAGAAATCCCTTTTTTCTCAAGTTCGAGCCACGTTTTTTACAAAAATTGACTTAGCCTGGAAAGTAGTAATACCGGTGACGGGAATAGAACCTGTGAAGTTTTTACTCGTACATTTCGTAATATGGCTTACTCCAGCTCTTGCCATAAACACTTTCAATTAATCGAAAGTGTTTCTTAGAAGCCTTATTTTTGATCTCTTGGAGATATCTAAAAAGTTCTGCCTTATCTGAGAAGGAAAGAATTTTTGTTCCATATGGTTCAATTAACTTTTTAACGGGCCCAAAATTTAAGATGCTATGCATATCTCTGTCTACTAATATTGCATCGCAATAAGGCAATAGAGTGGAAACCATTTCTACGTCATTAGTCATTCCTACATTTGGAGGATTAACACGACCTCCAGTGGATGCTTGATATTCTATAGCGGCCCACAAGGCACTGGATATTTTGTTAAATGGTAGGTCTCTAAAATCCTGTGAGTTAAAAAATTGAAAAATGGTTTTCAGTTGATCATTTATGTCCATCTTTTCAGGTAAATATCTCATTAAGTTCGTTATTAAAGTATTGGATTGACCTAGAGCCAGAGAGATATATTCTTCAGTTGAAATTTCCTGATTATTTATTCTAGCTTGAAGCATTTTTGTCATTGCATCCATGTATTTTCTAACAAGTAATGGGCCGTAAGCAGAACTTTCTTTTAAGTAAAATGTCTGAAAGGTTTGTTTATCGCTTTTCCACTGTTCAAATAGTTCTTTGATTTTCTCGTTAACTTGCAGGCGTGAATTTCTATATTCGTCAATTTCCTCTTTTTTAATTTTAAAATTGACCGTAATAAGCCACCTATCTTGCCATTCATTTCTGTCGCCCGTTAGTATGCTATCAACGTCAAGTCTCTTTATCTCAGTATCACTCTTTTTAAGCCATTTTTTAAAACAATCTGAAATTTGAAATCTTTTAATTGTAAAAGGATCATAAAATGATTTAGCATCGGAGAGATGTTCATACATCCTTTTCAATGCGTGGAAATAACCATACAACATTGATTCTTCTTGGTGAAATTGAGAATCCGGACACAAAATAAGTTGGGATTTAACTAAAGTATCAAGCTCAGAAAACAATTTTACAAAGTCTTTATTTACCTTATCAGTTTTGCCTGTCTTTTTATTAATGGCTTTCATCATGTCGCTAATTGCAAACTGATCAATGTAGATTATTTTTTTATTTAGCTTCGGCAATTTATATGACTCGGAATACAGACAAGCCTTACATTTTCTGGAGTACATATCTCGTCCAACTGAGTTGGATACTCCAAAACTATCAGCTTTACCACATTTTGGACATGTATCATAAGGAGCTGAAATAAACATATCTGGAGAAATTGTTACCTGTTTCATAGACTCGACCATGGTCGATCTCTGTGGCTAAGATGGATCACTTACATGCCATCAGTTCTCTAAAAGTAAGATACCTTCGCCACAGAGATCATTCGGTGTCTTGATTATACCGAATAACATGGCTTTTCCCTAGCTAATATTTCGCATTTGACAAATCTGTATACACTGTCATACAATGTAAACATATGCAAAGCGATAAAGTTCTCAATGCCCGAGTTTCCAAGAAACTCTACGAAAAAATCTCTGATAGAGCCAAGAAAAACAGGACGACTGTTTCTACTCTGATCAGAAACTTGGTGGAAGATGCTTTGGAAATCCATGAGGATATTCACGAAGCAGTTGATAAAAAAATCAGAAAATATCTCACTGAGGCTGAGAAACAAAACATTTTAGGATACCAAGAGGTGGTGCTTACCAAAGATACTGACTGTGACAACTGCGGAAAACCTCTCAAGGCATCAGAAATAGCCTATTTTGCCTTCTTTGAAGATAGGGATATAAAGGCTATTCTCTGTGCCACCTGTAAAGATGAAAGTTCACAGCCGGAGAAATCTAAAGCCCATGAGAATACTTCAAATCAGTAAGGAATTGCTTTTCCTTAGCATCCAAACGAAACCCTGGAATAAGAATCAGTTTGTTTCAAAAACAAATGCTGTATTAATCCGCAAGTCTTTGGAGCGCTTAGGCTCTGTTTTTGTGAAGTTAGGGCAAATGTTGGCACTGCGACCAGACTTTATTTCACCAATTTTTTGTGACGAGCTGTATAAGTTATTGGATCAAGTTCCTCCTTTCCAATCGAAGTTGGCGATGGACATTCTCAAGCGTGAGCTGGGAAGCAATTTCCCAAAACTGCAAGAGCTTGAACCCATTCCCACCGCTTCAGCTTCATTTGCACAAGTCCACAGAGCGAAACTGGATAATGGCGATGTCGTGGCAGTAAAAATTCAAAGACCAGACATCGAGCTTGTGGTTCGTAGGGATTTAGGAATCATGAAATTTCTGGCACGTCTTTTTGATTTTTGGTTTCGACCTACCAATAAATTGATAAATATTGTGGAAGAGTTCGAGATTTGGACCAAAGACGAACTCGACTATTCTCTGGAGGCTACTAATATAGAAAAGTTTAATGAGATGGCAGATCTGGTTGGAGATGGTATTCGCGGACCAAAAGTGTATAAAAACCTCAGCACTCCCAGGGTGTTAACGATGGAATTTATTGAAGGATGCAGCTTGACCCAAATCATCACACTTCTAAGAGCAGATAAAAAGAAGCAAGTTAAAGGACTCGGATTTGATGGCAAAGAGATCGTCGATAAGTTAATCAAAAATATGTTGGAAATGGCCCACATTCATGGTTACTTCCATGCAGATCCGCACCCAGCCAACATTATTTTTACCCCAGGAAAAGAACTCGTAATGATTGACTTTGGCATTGTGGGCAACCTGACGAAGAAAGAGCGAGTTCTAATCCTCAGATACTTTCGTACTTTATTGGCAGGGAATGCTAAAGACTCCTTTGACTCATTGCTTGAGCTGCGTGGCAATAAACAACCGGATAACATGGATCAAATCAAAGAAAAATATCGCATTTTGGTTAATAAATTCGTAGAAACATTTCACTCAAAGACTTACTTGGAACAACAAATAAAATCAGGTCCCATCTTGGCCGGAACATTAAGTCTCATGCAAAGTAATGGTATCGAGGTCCCAGTAAGTATTGTTAGATACTTTAAGACATTCGAAACCATTGAGGGTTTAATTTTTGCGCTCTATCCGGAACTTCAAATTCAAGACATGCTCAAGGAATTTAGGAGAGTGTCGATTATTAACATTGTTGATTCTCTGCCTACCAAGTTTGATGAGAAAAATATCAACTCCCTTGTACTTAAACTTATAGATTCGATCGAAAAGAGCTTATTGCTCAACGAGTAGTACTCTTGAATCTTTTGGGTTTACCAAAAACTTCCATAAACAAACACAAATCAACACTCTTGAGATGGTTTTTAAATTCGGTCAGTTGTACAATTAATCCTGGAGTGATGGAGGACCGAAGGATGATTTTGACAGCAGTTGGAAAGGTAATATCTGACTGGCTTAGAAGATACGATTTGATATGGTCATCCAGGCTAGGTAGGTTCGAGCAAAGTACGGTGACCAGCTCCAGACGATAAGAACTAAATGATATATTATTAATACAATGAAAAAATTTATTTTAGTCACTGTTTCAAGTTTTTTAGCGGGTTTAGTTACTATGTGGTTAGTATCTTCACAGATTTTGCTTCAATTTTTACCTATTCCTAAATCTATGGGAGAGGGAGCTCTCATACCAGTAATCTTCGCTACATATGTTTTTTTGATTTTGATACCAATACTTTTTCTTATTGGTATATTTAAATTTACAAACTCCTGGAAATTAACGGTTTATTCTGCATTATTAATTACTTTTTTCATCGGACTTATAATGCAGAAGAATCAAAGAGACTCTGAAAAGATTATTCAGGAAGAAAATGTAAAGTTTCACGAAATCATTAAACAAAATAGAACCACCCCTTCTCCAGAATTGATTAAATGATTTAGTTATTTCCCCACCTAATTAGCTTGATAAGTAACCATTAACCGACTAAAATGAGCCAAAAGGGGTTCGATGCAATTTGCATTACCCGCTCCAAATGTACAGAAGTAACCACAAAATTACTAGGAAATTACATAAACATATAATCTCGTAACTTAAAACGATGATAGGATAAGAATATGAAGCTAGGTACTTTGTGTTATATTCGAGATAATAATAAGACTTTACTTCTCCATCGAACGAAAAAGAAGAACGATTCCCTGGCTAATTTTTGGATAGGATTAGGTGGCCATGTTGATATAGAAAATGGTGAATCCCCACACGAATGTATTGTTCGAGAGGTGATGGAAGAATCAGGATTGGTTGTAGAACCAAAGCTAAGAGGAATTATTACTTTTCATAATGTCGAACCAGAAAAAGATGATTGGTATGCATATTTATTTACTGCTTCAGAATTTCAAGGTAGTTTGATTGATTCAAACGAAGGTGATCTTCAGTGGATTGGAGGTGAAAAATTAGACGAAATTAATATTCCCGATGGAGATAGACTTTTTCTACAATGGATTCAAGAAAATAATCAATTATTTAGCGCAAAATTCACTTATGAAAATGGAAAACTACAAGATCATAAGGTTATCTTTTATTAAAGATCAGCAAAATTCCTAATACTAATATGGCTCTTTAGAGCAGTAAGTTGTAAAATTAAATCTGGAGCAACCAAGTTTCGTAGGTTCGAGCAAAGTACAGTATCCAGCTCCAAAAGTGACAGAAATAAACATAAACTGACAGAAAATGAAACTTATACTAATTGATGGTGGCCCCGCCTCAGGTAAAAATACTTTAGGGAAAATATTATCTGATGATCTTAACACCCTTGGAAACAAATCAATCCTTTTAGACTTAGATAACTACGTTGAGGAATTTTGTCCTACATGGATTTGGGACAATAATCAACAGAAAGAAAAAGATTTATCGAGCGCAAGGATAAGCTTAGTAAACGACATAAATAAACATCTTAAAGAAAATATTGACATTATTGTAATTGGAAAAAGATTTTTTACGAAAGAGGATGTTGCCAAATACATAAACAATTTGTCTGTAAGGTGTTCTGTGCAACTTTATCATTTAAGTGTTCCTATAACATTGAGGAAACAAAGACTTGAACAGCGAGGTCCACATTCACTTATTGATTTAGATAAAGATCAAAAAGACCGTGATGCAATTACTACTTGGCCAGGATATATTTATCAAAATATAAACTCGGCAGAGTCAGATGCTAAAGAGTTAATGAGACTAATTGAAGCTAATGAGGGGTTGGTAAATATCAATAATTCTTGAAACTCTGAACACTCATATGGTCTTTAAGTATCTCAAGTTGTAAAATCATATCAGCTATAACATAATAGCGAAGACCTATTTTTATTTTAGTAATAAGTGGAGAATTGGGGTCGAGTAGATATTATTTGATATACTCGTCCTGACTAAATAAGTCCAATCCAATTACGCTATCCAGCTCATTACAAAAATTAAATAACTAATGACAATAAATATTTATGAACAAATTTAATTTTACTACTATTAACGGTAGGAAGCTTTATGAAATTCCGGATGATGTTTGTCAATCATTACTGTCAAAAGGAAACACTGCCCTCGCCCAGTGTTATCCAAATGCAAGTGAAGGGTTTGCGGTCGCTGTTTTGACCGCAAATGGAAATGTCTATACCGGTGCATCCTATAAATCAGAAACATATACTCTTACTATGCATTCTGAAGCTGTTGCACTGGCACACGCTGCTCAACATGGGGATAAAGAAATCATAGCCATCACCGGCCCCAACTGTCATATTTGTAAACAATTGATTTGGGAAAGCAGCTTAAACTCAGGTATAGAAATTATTGTAATAATGAAAGATCGGGGAAAGATTATTAAGGAACCTATTTCTAAAATGATGCCGTACCCCTGGCCTGATGCGCTTGGAAATAAGTAATAAAGTTATTTATAGACACATCTATATACCCGTCTTACGCTGGTTTGTCCCGATTTAATCGGGACTAAAGCAGCTTAGAGGGGTATATGGCCGGAACAATTTCAAGTATGTAGGCTATAGCATCAGCCCGTCTTGCCTATTTTCCGTTTAACTTCTACATTTACTAACTAATAATGTTTTCAATACGTATATATCCTTCATCTGAGCATGATTTTGCTGAATTTGCTAAAATTGGGACAAGTAAGATGTGATCTATATAAAATATACCTAAGCCCCTTTAGCTCAGTGGCAGAGCAGCGGTATCGTCCCAGCACCATCTTTCTGATTTGTTATAATCAGAAGTAGATATGCGGGATCCCGTACATTTAGGCCGTCTTAGCTCAGTTGGTAGAGCAACGCTTTCGTAAAGCGTAGGTCGTCGGTTCGATCCCGACAGACGGCTCAAGAAGACGGCTAAATGGTACTGGGATAAACCGTCGATGTCAGTTCGATTCTGACAAGGGGCTCAAATAAATAGTAGTATACCCTTCTTACTGTATCCGCCAGCTGGCGGATCAGTCTAGAAGGAGTTATGGCCGTTGGCTATATAATATCTTTCACAAAAAAACATGGCGAGTTATTCACGATTATCACGAATTGAAGAACGCCGCAGCAAACGGCAATTACTATGGGTAATTTTGGGAATAGGCATAGTAATACTCCTGCTTATTACTTTGGGCATCCCTCTGGTTGCTGGAGTGAGCGCATTGCTTGGAAATCTGAATTCACAACCATTACAGGTGTCAGATGATAAGACCCCTCCATTGCCACCTCAATTTTCCACCCAAAATACTGCAACCAATAGCGCTACATATAAAATAGAAGGATACGGAGAACCAGAAACAACCATCACGCTTATCGTTAACGGTGAAGAAGAAAAAAAATTATTGCTACCTGCTGACGGCGCGTATTCCTTCCCAGATGTTAACCTGGTAGGTGGAGAAAATTTAATCTACGGTAAGTTGACAGATGCGGCCGGAAATACCAGCAGTGATTCCGATATACTTACAATAACATATAAAAAAACCGGCCCTAAATTAGAAATAACGGATCCGCAGGAAGGCCAAACTTTTGCTAAAAACCAACAGGAAATCAGCATAAAAGGGACCACAGACCCAAATACCTCGGTAACCATCAATGATCGATTTGTGAAAGTAAACGATGATGGAACGTTTGAGTACAAGTTGAAACTGGCAGACGGTGAAAATACACTTGTGATCCTAGCTCGTGATAGTGCCGAAAATATTACTAAAGTCGAAAAGAAGGTGACCTACCAACCCTGACTCCTGTTACTATCCATAACCACATCATCACCCAAGGATAAAAAAGGCTGTTATCAAAAAAGCTATGCACTGCTACTGCGGTTAAAGTGATTAAGAGTATTTCTTTTTCATGTGTGGACTCAAATAATTTCCGCCAGATCCAAAAATAAGAGAGTAATCCCGCAATTCCGGTTGTTGCTAAAATAAAGAAATAGCTGTTATGGAATCCTGCTCCGGAATGAGATACTTGAGTGGAACCGGCAACAATTTCAGTCTTTTCCCGCACATATCGCAAAGTATCAAATCCTACCCCAATAATTGGAGATTTAAGAAACAAGTTCATTGCCTCCTGACTATTAGTGATGCGCGATTCTACAGAAATTATCCGTTCCAAACGCACCCCTTCACCAGATGGACGGGGTAA
>CAYHKY010000066.1:0-7584 GCA_964357355.1 uncultured Gammaproteobacteria bacterium
TTCCCATCCTGGTTGGACTGGTTGTAATGTCTGTAGGAATGTTTCCGTTGTTCTCTGCAGCGTATTGGTAGACTGCGTTAGTGATCGAATAAAGATCGGCACGTCGCTGAGTATCTCTGGCTGAAGCAAACTGTCTTCCTGGATTTACCGCAACCAACACTACTGCAGCCAAAATACCGATAATACCGATAACCACCAACAACTCAATTAATGTAAAACCTTTATTGTTTGAAGCTTTATTTATTTTTTGCATTTGCTTCACCTCCCTTCACTACTAATTACCTAGCTATAATTTGCATACTATATTTAGGCTAACAAAACTAATACATGCTTGTCAATTCGCTAATTTGATTTTGTGTGATAAATATACTCCATTGCTTGTTCCAACACCCCTTCATCAATAGGTGATTTATTGTCAATCTGAACTATTGGTGAATACACTTTAATAAACTGAGGTACAATGCTTAAAATATTTATAATAAATAATAAGCACATTCCGATAATCATGCTAATCATGATATAAGTTTCTCTATTTTGTTGAAAATGGATTTTGAACATATAGTTTCATGACGAGCGTCACTTCACTCGTCTGAGAAAAACCTTCAGATGTCCTCGTATTTATAGTGACTATGTGAAGCAAAAAAGGCAACTGTTCTATTTTTTGTAAAAAAACCGTGAGTTGTGAAAGATCAGATTTAAGAGTAACTGTTAACGGCAAAAATAATTTATCACCCTCAACCAATGGATTGGCTGCGTTGAAACGAAATGTATACTCCGAAGAAACAGCGCGTAGTTCATCTTCAAATATCTTGATAAATCCAGTAATGGTCTCTTCATTAGGAAACACGTTTGATATGGCTCCTATTTCTTCAGTATAAGTTTCCGAGATATTCTGAGCTGAGGCAATAATTTGTTGCTGTTTTGTCACGTCTGTTAACTGATTTTTGAGCAGCGCCACTGTTTTTGACTCATTAACAATAAATGTCATAAACAAAATATCAATAATTACGAGTGCGACATTGAAAGTAATCAAAATCGTTATGATATTTGTGCGTGTTGGCTTTAAATTAGGCTTAAGTTGAATTGTCATGATTTAGTTATAAACGTTATAGTAAATCTCACATTTTCAGGAGATTCCAACGCTCCCAAAGGCAGAGTAATTTTGGCAAATTCGTCCGACTGTTCAAGTTTTTGCTTGAACAATAATAATGTTGAACGCTGTTTTGATGTCCCGCTGATCATAAATTGTTGCTTCACATCTTCATATTCCCATTGTGAAATGCTGATTTCTTCAGGAATCAAACTCATTATTGCCAATAATTTATCCTTTGGAGTTTTACGTAAAGGCGCCAGAGCTACAATATTTTTTGCTTGGGCATTAAGGAGTAACAGTTGTTGTGTGTCTGCATTTTGGCTGTCTAATGTTTGAGACAGACGTTTTAATTGAGTTTCCAATTTGTTCCGTTCAAAACGGATTACAACGAAAGCGCTAATGCAAAAAAAAGTAATCATACCGACAACCAGACCGGTACGCGTAAGTAAAGCCCGATAAAATAATTGCGTCCGCTCACCATCATAACGCATTTGCACTGTTTCAGGTATCAGATTAATTGACGTTTCGTCACGGGGAGGAGCTACTGGAGTCATTGCAGCCACGTATGCTTTGTTAAATGCAGGATTAACGATTTCATTATTAAGAATCTGCGTGGTCAGATGAGTTTCGGCAGAAAGTGCTTTAGCCCATTCCGCAGTAGCTAATTCTCCAGTCAATAGAATTGAAATTGTTTGTTTTATTTGACCTTTGCTTTGAAAATATGAAGTAATCTCACCTACAGTAATACCTATATTTGTTAAGAAAGATTCCGGAGTATCAGTTACGGCAAAATTGACTACTGTAGTAAATATTGCTTCTTTACTTCTAACCAAACTAACATAGGCGCCTTTGCGATTAATTTCAGTTATCAATACACTTTCGTCCGATTTGGTTTTTAATAGCCTGGAAATAGCAGATGTACCTGGTTCAAACCGAATAGGTTTCAACCCGGCGGCAACGAATGCTTCGATCATTGAATCTAATATCTTACGTTGTACAGCAACCACCGAAATTTGATATTCTTTTTCGTTTTGTGAAAGCAACTTCCAATCGAAATAAATCTCGGATTCCGGAAATGGAAATAAATCTTTTACATGCCAAGAAACAGCTTCATGAATTTCTTCTTTAGAAACTACCGGTAATAGAAACTCCCGACTATAGGCATATATTTCAGAAAAACAGACGGCAACATATGAAGTGGTAAATTTCCCTGCGGCAAGAAGTTGTTTGGTTGCGGCTGTTAATACTTCTTTGTTTATCACACCCTGAGTGTCAACTAAGTCGGCCGGCAGCGGCACTTCCGAGATCGTTTTAACCGCCCCTTTGATGTTTAATTCTATACCGCGCAGAGATGTCCGTCCGATAGACAAACCAAAATGTGCACGCTTAGGCAACAGGGTGTTGAGCAGGTACATAGTTTTCCACAGCAAATATCCGCCCCTTATCTCCAAGGCGAAAATCCAACTAAAATTGTATCATGCAGACACTGCTAACTCTATACCCTTGATCATCGAAGCCAATTCCAATTAAGATAGTTATATTACATATGTACCAAAATCAGCGTTACTTATCTAAACCTACCGGCTTCACTATGGTAGAAACATTGGTAGCTATCGGGGTTTTGGGCATATTTTTTGCAGCCTTCGTAATGATTTTCGGCCAAGTTTTGAATAACATCGGCGAATCACGCGTTAGAGCTGTAGCATTATCTCTTGCCCAATCCAAAATGGAGATTGTCCGCAATTTACCATATGCCGCTGTGGGAATTGTTGGCGGTATTCCTGGTGGACCACTCCTTCCGAATGAATTAGTCACTATCAATAATTTACCGTTTACGATCACAACTTCCGTGATTTATTTAGATGACCCGTTTGACAATCTTGCTCCCTCTGACCTTGTTAATACCGATTACAAACGGGTAAGAATAGAAATCACTTGGGAAGGCGCATTCCCTTCACGTAAACCGGTGACTTTGGTTACCAACATCGCCCCCAAGGGAGTAGAAACCATAGCAGGCGGCGGAACGCTTATGATTCGGGTTTTTAATGCTCTAGGACAACCGGTGCAAAATGCAACGGTTAATATTGATAATACTGTAGTTAACCCACAAATTCATTTACAAACTCTGGCCGATACAAATGGATTAGTTGTATTACCAGGGGCACCTGCGTGTATAACATGTTATAAAATTTCAGCCACAAAATCTGGTTATTCTACGGACAGAACTTATTCAAGCATGGAAGTTGCAAACCCGCTTCAACCATACATAACGGTTATCGAAGGCCAGGTTACTCCACTTTCTTTTGCAATTGATATAATCGGCAAAGTAATTATTAATTCATATGGTTCAAGAGAATCAGGATTCCCACCTATATCAAATGTGGCATTTACAATTCGCGGATCGAAGATTATCGGCACCACGTCTAGTGACGATCCTGTTTACAAATATCAATACAGCACCAATACCGGCGGAGGAAGTGTTGAGATCACCGGTCTTGAATGGGACACATATACGCTTGATTTCACTAATTCAGGTCACAATTTAGCAGGAGCTAATCCTGCTCAACCATTTGCACTCTTACCTGGAGCAAATATGACTCTTCCGATCGTGGCAGTTCCCAAAGGTGCCAACACAGTTCTTGTTGTATTACAGAATTCACAATCTCAACTCATCGGCACAGGTAGTGCCCAACTCACCAATGCCTCCATTTCTTATGAGGCAACTAAGGCTGCAGGAGCTACTGCTGCCGCTGATATGGGTCAGACTTTTTTCGGTGGACTTTCCCCTATCATTTACCAGCTGAAAGTGATTGCCGATGGTTACCAGGAAGCCACCACTTCAGTATCTGTGACAGGAAACGTCCAGGAAAATATCACATTGAGTCCAGTACAATAGAAAAGATAGCCAATGATGAAAATTCAATTTCGACAACGTAAATCAACCGATGCCGCCGGATTTACCATCGTAGAATTTCTAGTGGCAACATTTATTTTCTCTGCTGTAGTTGCAGGTGCCGCTGCGTTTGCCGCATATTTTTTTCAAAACTATTATTTTTCATTTGAATCAAATCAAGCGATAGGGCTGGCACAAAATGCGCTCACACAAACTATTAGGGAAATCAGGGAAGCCCGCTCTGCTGATGACGGAGCTTATACGATAATTGAAACCGCCGATAATAGCTTTACTTTTTACAGTGATGTAACAGGTGACGGTAGAACTGATAAAGTTCGTTATTTTTTAAACGGAACCAACCTGCAAAAAGGAGTCATTGAACCAACAAGTGTTCCAGTAACATACCCCACCGCAAATGAAAAAATTAAAACCGTTTCTACTTACATCAACAACCTTGGCCAACCAATTTTTGTCTACTACAATGGAAATTGGCCAAGTGACACTATTACCAATCCCCTTCCGCAAAGCCAACGACTTCTCAACACCCGGTATGTTACCGTATATTTGCGGATTGATATATCGGCAAGCACTAGCGCACAACCTTTTGAGTTGTCGTCAGGAGTTCAAATTCGCAGTTTAAAAAATAATTTATGATAGTCCTATGAAACGAAATTGGGGTAGCATTTCAATTCTGGTATTAATTTTTGGAGTGGTATTTTCCGTGGGTATCGGTGGCCTTGTATTGTTCACCGCTACCCAATATACCGCATCAACGAGAACCGAAGTTTTTGAACGAGCACTTACTATGGCTCAATCCGGGGCTGAATATTATCGTTGGCATTTAGCCCATTCACCATTAGATTTCACCGATGGTACTGGTAATCCGGGTCCTTATGTTCACAATATATCTGATCCATACGGTGGTACTGAAGGTACTTTCAGTCTCACGGTCACGCCTCCGGCATCGGGATCCTCAATTGTGACGATGGAATCACAAGGCTGGATCAATGCGTATCCTGATATCAAACGTACCGTGCGTGCCCGTTACGGTATTCCGTCACTGGCTAAGTTTTCATTTTTACACAATGCAAATGTGTGGTTTGGATCAGGTATCACTCTTCACGGTAAAGTCATGTCAAATGGCGGTATCAGAATGGACGGAAATAATGATTCAACTGTACAAAGTGCCAAACAGACTTATTCTTGCGGGAGTGAAACCGGATGCAGTCCCACTCAAACCAAAAATGGCGTTTGGGGAGCTGGAGGACCACAATCACTTTGGCAGTTTCCGGTACCTCAAGTGGATTTCAACGCCTTAGTGGTTGACTTCACAACCATGCGCGATGCCGCCCAGGCAAAAGGCGTTTATTTGGGAGCTTCAGGTAATTACGGTTATCACATAACTTTTGCAAACGACGGATCTTATACTATCAAACGGGTAACAACTGCATCCAACCGAAAAGGCTGGAGTGTGGAAAATGGTTGTGAAAATCTCTACCAGGTTATTACTGCAGAAACAAATGTAGGAACGTATCAATTGTCTGAAAAGCCAATCATTTTTACTGAAGATCATCTTTGGATCGACGGAGTTATCAATGGCCGCGCTACTGTGGTGGCAGCCAGGTTTCCAGTGGATATCAACAATATGAACATTTGGATCAATAACAATCTCACGTATGTTGCCAAAGACGGCCATTCCACTCTGGGAGTATTTGCACAAAATAATATATATTATGCGTTAAATATCCCTAGTAATTTTGAAATAAACGGGGCACTTCTGGCTCAACGCGGTCGTATCATCAGACATAATTATAAATACGGCACTTGCAGTTCTTACTCAAATGCAGTCCGCACCAAACTTACGATATATGGAGCAGTTATATCCAACCAGAAATCCTATTGGAATTTTGGTACAGGACCCACCTCAGGATTTCAAACACGCGAAGTAACTTATGACCCGAATCTATACTTTGAACCTCCGCCCTATTTCCCTTCACAAGGTGAGTATGAATTCATTTTCTGGGAAGAAAAATAAATCATTTTGATCCCGGACCTCCGGCTGCCTGCTGAAAGCTGCCTACTACGCTGTAGATAGGAGCAATGATAGATAAAATCATCGCACCAACTGCAATTCCTACAAGTAACATTAGCACCGGCTCAAGAATTTGGGTAAGATTTTTAAGTTCTTCCTCTACTTCTTCTTCATAAAACGAGGCAAGTTCTGCAAGTGAGCTATCTAGTTTTCCGGAGCGTTCACCAGTTGCAATCATTTGCACAACTAGAGTTGGGAATGCATGTTGACCTCTTACCACGTCTGCCAAAGTTTTCCCTTTTCTAATCTCGTCAGGAAACACTGTGGCTAGTTTACGATAATCCGGCCAAGACATGGATTTTAAAGATATTTCAAGTGCTTCTGTGATGGGAACCGCACTTCGAAGTAATGTGGAAAAAATTCTGGTAAAACGGGCTAAATCTATTTTTTTTATCAGGTCTCTAACTAATGGAATCGGTCGGATTACATGAAAAAGTAAATCACGCACCTGGGGTTTCTTGAGCAAAAAAAATGCTAAAATTATCAGCAATACCGAACTTACCAGAAGTGGAATCATTTGTGAAGAAAGCGCCAAGCTGAAAGTAAAGAGAAATTTTGTAAATGCCGGCAGCGGAAGTTTAAGGTTTAGAAAAACTTTGCCAATTTGCGGTAAAACAAAGAAAAACATAAGAACTCCAATTCCGATCATTGCAGTAAATACAACCGAGGGATAAAGCAGCGCTCCTTTTACTTTCGAACTCAAACTATATTCAGCTCTCAATTCCGATTCAAGGTATTTGAACACATCGGTCAAAGTCCCACTAACTTCTCCTGCCCGAGTAAGCGTCAAAAAATACGATTCAAATACGTTTGGATACCTTTCAAAAACACTTGACAACTGCTGACCTTGTTCAAGTGAATAACTCATATCACCCAGAATTTGACGCATCAGCGGATGTTTAGTCTCATTTCGCAGTACATCAATGCCTTCCGAAAGTGACAAACCTGATGACAACATGGTTGATAAATATCGGCAGAAAATGATTTTATCGAGTTGCGGGATTGTGCCTTTGATTGAACTTTTTTCTGTGATCTCCTTGATTACAAGCACGGATAAACCGCGTTTGACAAGACTCTGTGCCACTTCCTGTTTAGTCTTTGCTGCATGAGTCCCCGACTGCATCTGGTGTTGTTCATTTAATGCTTTGTAAGTAAAGTTAGGCATCTCTTACCACCCGCAATACTTCCTCAATGGTTGTAATTCCACCGCTGGCTTTATTAAACCCGTCTTGTATCAAAGGCACCATACCGTTTGCAACGGCCGCTTTGGCAATCTCTTCTGCTGATACCCGTTTGATAATGAGTGATCTGATGATCTCATTTACCTCAAGCATTTCATAAACCCCAATTCTGCCTTTGTATCCGCGTTTGCCACATTCGGCACAGCCTTTACCGCGATAGAAAGTTTGCGCAGAGGCTTGCTCGCCTAAAATTGATTTTAAGTATGTAAGTGTTTGTGGACTGGGCACATATTTTTCGATGCAGGAAGTACAAATTTTGCGCACT
>CAYHKY010000067.1:0-6836 GCA_964357355.1 uncultured Gammaproteobacteria bacterium
CCTACCCAAATCAGCACGACTTGTTTTGAGGCTGACAGCGGTGCAAAGGGAGGTTGTTTCAGGAGTTCGGTCATTCTGGCGCCACGCTCGATCTGGGCTTTAGTTGCGGCGTCCAAATCTGAGGCAAATTGGGCAAATGCAGCCAAATCCCGGTACTGTGCCAAGTCAAGCCGGAGCTTTCCTGCTACTTGTTTCATCGCCTTAATTTGCGCCGAACTACCGACCCGGGAAACGGATGCACCCACCGAAATTGCCGGACGCATACCGGAGTAAAACAGATCCGGCTCCAGAAATATCTGACCGTCCGTAATTGAAATTACATTGGTGGGAATATAAGCAGACAAATCGCCGGCCTGTGTCTCAATAATTGGTAGCGCGGTCAATGAACCTCCTCCACTTACACTATTTAACCTGCATGCCCGCTCCAAAAGACGTGAATGTAAATAGAAAACGTCGCCGGGATAAGCTTCCCTGCCTGATGGACGTTTGAGAATCAGTGATATTTCGCGATAACTCCAGGCGTGCTTGGACAAATCATCATAAATTATCAAAGCGTCTTTTCCCTGGTCCATGAAATACTCGCCAATCGCGCATCCGGCATACGGCGCCAAATATTGCAAAGATACCGGGTCTGAAGCGTTGGCAGCAACGACGACAGTGTGTTCCATACCGCCATTTTTACTCAAAGCTTCGATCACTTGAGCCACCCGCGAGGCTTTTTGGCCGATTGCCACATAAATACAGATCACTCCCTGGCCTTTTTGATTGATGATAGTATCCAGGGTGATCTGCGTCTTACCGATACCCCGATCGCCAATAATCAATTCCCTTTGCCCCCGGCCGATGGGAATCATCGCATCAATTGCTTTGATACCCGTAGCCAAGGAGACGTTCACCGGTTGCCTGGAAGTCACACCCGGCGCCACCTTTTCAACACTGTAGAATTTTTTACTGATAATCTTGCTGCCTTTGTCAAGCGGGTTACCCAAGGGATCAATTACCCTGCCAATCAGGTTTTCGCCTACCGGTACTGACAAGATCCTGCCCAAACTTCTGACTTCATCGCCTTCCGCAATTTGTGCATAACTTCCGAGGACTATGGCGCCGATTTTGTGCTCTTCCAAATTCAAAGCCACACCCAAGACTCCCCCGGGAAACTCCACCATTTCCAGATACCCTGCTTCTGAAAGACCTTCGATACCAACTACTCCATCAGCCACACTTACCACTCTACCGGTGTGTTTTTCTTGAGTCGTGGGTTTAAATTGGGCTAGTTTTTCGAGAATTGCCTTGGCGGCAACCTTGGCGTCATTCATGAAACAGTCCCTCCTAAATAATTAGTGAGTTCCGCAATCTTCGTCGCCAGGCTGGCATCCAATTTCCAATCTCCGACACTGATTTTAAATCCTCCCAGGAGTTTAGGATTTACTCCGTATTGGATGGTCACATCTCTTCTGAAGATTACCAGAAGTAAATTTGTAATTTTATTTTTCTCGTCAGGAGTGAGGAGTACCGCACTTTGGACTTGCGCATACTCATCACCTGTAAATTCGGCCACCGCTTTTGCGACACTTTCATTAATCGATTCGGCAGCTAATTCTTTCAGCTCGCCCTGAAGCAATGTCAGAGCTTGATCAATGATTGCATGGTCATTTTTTGGCATAAGTTTTTTCGAGTTTGGCAAGCTCATCCAGTATCAATTTATGATGTCCCTCATCTGACAGTACTTTAGGTAACAGCCTGGCCGTCATCGCAGCCGCAATTTCCACCGTGTCGGCAGTCAACTGTGACGACAATTCCTGAAGCTTGGCCTTAATTTCCTTTTCCTGTTTTACCATCTGCAACGCTGCTTCCTGCCTGCCTTCCAGGAGTAATTCGTCTTTCAATTTTTTGCCGTCCTTTTTTGCCGTTTCAATGATCGCTCTCGCCTCTTCGCGCGCATCAGCCAACACTTCCGCCCGCTTTTTAACTTGTTTTTCTTCTTCAATTAGGGATTTCTGAGCATTTGCCAAACCGGCTTCTATTTTTTGCTGTCGCTCTTTTAACATCCGCAAAATCGGCTGGTAGAGAAACTTGTTTAAAACGACCACCATAATGGTGAAATTCACCACTTGCGTAAATAACAACCAAATGTCGATTCCTAGTTTTTCCATGAGTTTCAAGTGACATGCGAAACCGGTAAGGTGATCTGAAAATTATTTCGTATCACGTATTACCAATCACGTATCACAAATTTTATGTAAATTTAATAATCAGCGCGATAACGAGCGCATAAATGGCAATAGCCTCCGCAAATGCGGCTCCCAGAATCATCACTGTTCTGATATCGCTTGAGGCTTCCGGATTTCTGCCGATTGCTTCAACCGCTTTTGCAGTAATGATACCAATTGCCAGGGCCGGCATAGCTCCGCCTATAGCAATCGTCAAACCGGTCATCAATATTTTCGGATCCATAATAATCTAAGCACCCCCTCTCATAAATGTCATAATATTAATGTCCTTCATGACTGACTGTGGCCATGCTTAAAAATACAGCCGTCAACATCGAAAATACTAAAGCCTGGACAAATCCGACAAATAGTTCGAGTCCCAAAAACGGCAGCGGTGCAACCAAAGGCATCAAAAATGCGATCACAGTCAAGAGTACTTCACCGGCAAAGATATTGCCAAAAAGACGAAACGCAAATGAAACAATGCGGGAGATTTCAGACACAATTTCAAGTAATCCAACTCCAAACATGATTGGATCGGAAAAGTTTAAGTATTTTTTGAAATAAGCCAGTCCCAGTGTGTGTACTCCGTAATATTGAATCATAATTACTGCAATCACAGCCAGAGCCAAGGTCGTATTCAGGTCGGCGGTCGGACCCCGCAAAAGGGGAATGAGCTTGGTTGTATGTTCTGCCGGAACTGTATTTTTCGCTTCCTCGGTTTCTACTAGACCTTCTGTTTCGACAACTTTCACTTGCGTTGTTTCACGAATTCCGATAGTGCCTACACCGGGAAGCAATCCGGACCAGTTAGCGACTACGATAAACAAAAAAATACTGGCAAGGAGGGGAAAAAAGGTCACAATATGCTTATCTCCGACAACGCTTGAATACAGCTTATACAATCCTTCGACGGTCACTTCTGCCATCCCTTGCAGGGTAGACGGAATGAGGCTTAACTTGCGGGTGGCTCCCCAGGCAAATGCGATTAGAGCCAGCATAACTACCCAGGTCATGATGATGGAGTTGGTGATAGGTAGCCCGAACAAACTGGTGACTTTTTCCGCAGCTAAGGAAATATGTGGTTGACTCATAACGATTAACGTTTTTTAGAAAACTCGCGAACGAGCCCCATCAGTTTGGCTGCTGATAAAAGTACACCTAACATTATTCCTATCAACGTCATGATTGGTTGTGTACCGATTTTTTTATCCAGCCACAAACCCAAAAATGCGCCTGCCACTATAGGGAGCGCTATCGAAAATCCCACTTCGGAAGCTTGGAGTACCCAATAAAAATTATCCGGAGAATTTGTTTCTACCGGAGGTTTATCTTTTAATGTTACTCCATTGCCCCCCAGCTCCAATATTTTCTTATTCGCTTGCTGATTCATTTTACGGTATTTATCTTTTTTCGTCAATTCCGCGATAAAATCTAATACTCTTTATCACCATGTTTATAACAAAAAACTTCAGTCATTAAAAAGTCGGAAGTTTGTATACAAGAAATAAGTTCCAAATTCCGTTAAAAAGTGATGATTTATATTTTTCAGAAACCAGAGTTTTTTTATAAATTGATGGAAAAGTATTGATCGAGTGATACTTTGTTCTTAAATCAAGATACCACTTTAAATCATAAACTTTCCAGAAATCATCCGAAGGATAATACGAATGGGCGTATAACATTTTTCTTCCGCCTAATTCAAAAGATTTTTGTTCAAAATATCTGTTTAATTTAACGAAGTCGGAAAAATCCTTTTTTGCTTCACCCCAAACTCCGATATTAAAAACTAAATCTGTCGTAATGCAATTTGCAGATAATTTATCTTGTTTACCGGGTTTCAAAGGACAAATCCAAATAGGATAGATCTGCAATTCTTTATCAACGGTTTCTAAAAACTCTAATGTATTTTTAGACGGAATATTAAAGTCTTGTATAAAATAACTTTGAGAGAGGTTAGATTTATGAAAAAGACGATATAAAGTTCTGGTATTGCAAATACTATCAAAAATAAACCTAGAAACCCTTGTAAAGGGTAATTTCAATAATTTAAAACCGTAACGACCCATCCAAAAGGCTCCTCTATCATATCTGAACAAATAATCTCTAATCGGAATAAGTTCTTCGTATTTTTCATGTTGATTGGAAATTTTTAAAGCGTGTAAATAAAACCACTCATCAGTTGATTTATTAAAAGTTGAAATTGGCAGGTTACTTATACCGGTAATTGTTCCAGTCATTATCACGCCAAAATTTTTAGAAAACATTATTCCGTCAATATAATTTACCGGTTCGCTTGTTTTCTGTTTCACGAAACTAATTGCCTCTGCAAAACTTCTTACGGTGTTATATGTAAGATGAATAAATTCTTTTATCGGAACAAGGCGTAATTTGATTAAAGTTAATATTCCCAAAGAACCATACGAAGCTGCTGTACCCCAATAAAGATCTGAGTTTTTTTCTGGTGTTGCGGTAATTATTTCACCATTTCCAAGAATTATTTCGTATTCCAAACAGCAATTATGTAACAAACCGTACTTAAAAGAGCTGCTTTCTTCTGCACCGCCTTCAATGCCTCCGCCAACAGTAATTCCCGGTAATTCCGTCACCACTGGAGATACTAAGTTATACTGCAAAGTTGCATCAATAAGTTTGTCCATTGGAACATTTGGTTCTACTACTACATATTGTTTTTCGGAATTAATTTCGATAATTCGATCGAATCGACTAACATCAACGAGATTTTCCTTATTAAAAACTTGAGCGCGAGTTGAATTCGTACTTCCGTGATAAATATTAACTTTTTGTTTTCGAGCAAAAAAATATTTCATCCGCTCTTGAATGATTTGCAAATCCTTATAATGTTGTTGCTCAACTTCAGTCATAAAATATTTACATAATTAATTATCAAATTCGTATTTAACAACTCACTGGGCAAAAACTTCTTCGACCAGGATGGTCATCCGGTTGTCTTTTTCATCAACTTTTCCTTTAACTACGATAACTGTATCTGTACCCCAAAGTGCGCGATTTTGAGCATACGTTCTGGGAAAAACCACTAATTCTATGGAACCGGTCAAATCCGAAAGTTTTACAAACGCCATTTCGTGGCTGCCGCTTTTGGTGATAATTTTTTTGACATGCATCACAATCCCGCCCACCACTACAACTGATCCCACATCAGATAATGCAATATCACCAATATTATGTGATACTTTATTACTGATTTTGCTTAAAAGAGGAGTCAGCGGATGTTCGGTAAGATAAAAACCCAGCAGTTCTTTTTCAAAACGTAAGAGTTCGGCTTTGGAAAACTCCTCCACTTCGGGTAAGTTGTCATCTCCTTTCGGCCGGTCATCAACAAATAAACCGATTTGTCCCCTGGCCTCGGAGCGTTTTTCTTTTTGAACTTCATCAACGACCAATCCGACGTGCGTCAACAGTGCCGCTCTTGACCCGAATTTATCCAAAGCGCCGGTTTTGATCAGGCTTTCCAGGGTTTTTTTATTTACCTTTGACAGGTCTACCCGGGTGACAAAATCCCTGAGCGACTCAAAAGACCCGGCTTTTCGGAGTGCTTGCAGTATTGCTTCGATTGCTGCGGTTCCCACATTTTTGATGGCCGATAACCCAAAACGAATACTGGGTTGAGTTCTGCTTAAATCAATCGTAAATTCTACCTGAGATTTGTTTATGTCAGGCGGAAGTAATGGTATATTCATCCGTTTACATTCTTCGATGAGCATCCCGATTTTTTCTTCACGCTGGGGACCGGTGACGGCACGCGATTCAGCTGTAAGGACTGCTGTCATGAATTCAATCGGATAGTGGCTTTTTAAATACGCTGTCTGGTAAGCGATCACAGCATAACAGGCGGCGTGTGCTTTATTAAAGCCGTACCCCGCAAACGGCTCGATCAAATGAAATATGTCTTCCGCCTTGGTTCTGGGGATGCCATTTGCCTCACATCCGGCGATGAATTTTTCCTGCTGCTTTTTCATTTCAGCCGGGATTTTTTTGCCGACGGCTTTACGAAGTTTATCCGCATCACCCCAGGAATAGGATGCCAGCGTGATAGCGGTTAAAAGAACATCGTCCTGGTAACAAATCAAACCGTAGGATTGCTTGAGCACTGACTCAAGTGTGGGATGCGGATAGGTAATTTTACTTGGATCATGTTTGCGGGCAACGAACTCTGGAATTACCTGCATCGGTCCCGGCCGGTACAGTGCTACCATAGCCATCAGGTCAAATACAGACGTTGGCTTCAATTCCTTGATATAACGGCGCATACCCGCCGACTCAAGTTGGAAAATACCGCTCGTTTCACCCCGTGACAAGAGTTCAAAAGTAGCCTTATCTTTAAGCGGAATTTTGGCGATGTCGATTGTTTCACCTTTTAGGTCCTTGATGAATTTGAGAGTTTCACCAATAATCGTCAAATTCCGAAGACCCAAAAAGTCCATTTTGAGTAATCCCACTCCATCCTCGCCGACAGTATACATGTCGTATTGGGTCACTATTTTCTCGCCCTTTGTTTCTTTTTGCAGAGGCGTATATTCAACCAGGGGTTTATCGGCAATCACCACTCCCGCTGCATGGACTGACGCATGGCGGGCGACACCT
>CAYHKY010000068.1:0-6664 GCA_964357355.1 uncultured Gammaproteobacteria bacterium
TTTAGGTAGAAATCAAATCAACCATTATGTTAAAGTGCTAACTGCGTAAGTCCTGAAATAGTGTTAGAATTTATATATGACTTCGATAAATCATAATATATCAAAAAAGGAGTTGTCGGTAAAACAACGTGAAGAACTACTAGAGAGTTTGAAAGCCCGTTTTAAGGAAAACATGAATCGCCATAAGGATCTTTCCTGGGATAAAGTACAAGTAAAGCTGGAAGCTAATAGTGCAAAACTGTGGTCACTCTTTGAAATGGAAAGAACTGGTGGTGAACCGGATGTTGTGAGTCGCGATTCTAAAACCGGCGAATACATTTTTTATGATTGCTGCGCGGAAACACCTCGCGGCCGCCGCAATGTTTGTTACGACCGTGAGGCGCTGGAGTCAAGGAAATCATTTAAACCAAAAGATTCCGCTATTGATATATCTGTTGCTATGGGTATTGAGTTGCTTACTGAAGAACAATATCGGCAGTTGCAGAAACTTGGTGCTTTCGATACGAAGACGTCGAGCTGGCTAAAAACTCCTATTGACATTAGAGAACTTGGTGGCGCCATCTTCGCTGATCACCGTTACAACCATGTCTTTGTGTTTCATAACGGCGCGGATTCTTATTATGCTGCTCGCGGGTTCCGTGGCTCGTTAAGAATCTAAATTCCGCATGTCTCGGTCTTGAGTTGCGCTACTTTTAAATCTATGTTTAGGCTAAAAAATTTTGGGTAGACTAACGAACGATGTTCGGACTTATTATAGCTCGTTCCAAACACAAGAAATAGCATTATATAGAACCTCGTTTGCAACTTTGTGATGTGATGAGACAGATGGGTAGAAATAAAAAAACTACTTATCTTTCGGCTGTGCATCGAATTCAACTTGGAACTTTTCCATCCATAGTTTCTGTGCCTCTGGAGTCATCATATCCATATGTTGTTTTTTCATCGCCTCCATAGCCTCAATATGAACTTTATCTCCTTTAGAAATCATTTCCATTGCATGTTTCTGACTGTTTTTCATCATTTCTTCAGCAGTCTCACCGTGAATAAGTGCCTTGCAGGGACCATATAATTGTTTGCATGTCATTGTTTTCATTATAATCACCTCCCTTTATTTATTTTTTTAGACGATTTTGCTCGTTTATTGAAATCAAGAGCAAGATCAATCCAATAGTTCAAATCTTTTTTATTGCTTGTTCCTTCTGGGTTTACAAAAACAAAACCTTTCATCGATCTACCAGTAAAGTTCATTTCGCGGCAACCTTTCTGCTTGAGTGCGTTTTCATAAACTGCAGGATCAAGACGAACCATTAAGTCATCTTTCACAACCCCGACACACATTTTACAGTTGATCATAAAGGTGAGTCCGCCCATCATTTTCTTTTCTTCAACTGCTCTTTGATCAATAAGAGATGTTCTTACTTTGTCAACTAAATCTTCATTGTATGCCATTTGACTGTTTAGGTTTTATTGCTCTCCGTTATCAGCATAACCCTCTTTGATTATTCACCATATGAATTATATCAAAAGTTCGTGTCCCGTTATGGGTAGAAATAGTTTGATATATTTACCCGAAGCTAGAAAACTTGGGGTGGCATACGGGAGTCGAACCCGCTAAAACTACCTCCACAGGGTAGCGCCTAAGCCGTTCGGCACATGCCACCATGAACTACTTACTATTATACATAAAAAGGCCACTAGAGCGCCAGAAATAAACCTACACTAGCAAAAGGGTTCGCCATAAAAGAACGAATATCGGAAAGCGAGAAATGACCATCTCCTGATGGATCAAATGGCAAGAGTGTTGGAAAAATTATTTCTGCTCCATCAGCGAATATTGTCTCCACTGTCACAGGTAAATATCCCGGTTTTTGTAAAATGAATTTGTAATAATTTCCCGGAATTAAATCCTGCATATCTTCCAAAATCATACTGCCTTGAGACATAGTTAGAGATTGTTGAGTAAAGCGGGGGGTACCATTTGGTTCTGTGATTTCTATAATGTAGTCGTTGCCTATCGCTGGTTTATGCCACAAAACCTCGGCCTTAAAGTGTACTTTTGGCGGTTCTACGAGTGTTACGGTAGAAGAGTAATTAGCAATCTCTTTACCTTGGTAAAGCAGACTCAGTGAGTATGGAAACGTGCCTGTTTGCTTAGTAGTAACAATGTTTACATATATAGCAGTCTGCATGAAAGGATCAACGGTATTTATCGTACTTATTGACGTTTGTAGTAGGGAAAAGTTTGCTTCAAGACTCCAACCTGAAGATGTTCCCATTTCAGTTTGTCCGGTACTTTCTACATCAATGGGTATTTGATAGGTTGAATTGGTCAGGAGTTTACCCGGAACCTTCTCCGCATAAAGTTGTGCCGAGATGTGCTGTGTTGGTTTCCCGGCATTTTTGGATAACTGCTGGACTTTTTCATAGATGGGATAAAAACCTGATTCATGGTATTTTTTCCAGGAAAATTGGTCAAAAGGCTCATCCTGATAGTTGAGGAGGAATGGCGTAACCGCAATAAGTCGCGAGTCATTCCACGCCCCGTGAAATGCAGTTTTGTAATAATCTGCAACCTGATCTACTGAAACGTAGGACTGATAGTGGTGTTTTCCATCGTTGTGTTTCCAACCTGTTTCAGTTAGAAATACAGGCAGATTTGATTTGCCGTATTTGGCTAATTGCATTAATTCCCAGGCATAGGTTCGAATTGAACCTCTACCATTATCTGATGGTTTTCCAGAAAAATCTGGATTTGGATAAGAATGTGATGTCCAGCCGTCAATAAACTCAAATACATCCGGTTCTTTTTTGACCATCCGGCGCAAAAAATCAAGCTCGTCCATTGTGGATACGTCATTAGGTGCCGAAGCATCCATACCGGCTGGTAAAATGAAGAAATCTTCAGTACGGCTTTTGAGCCTGCGGGAAAACTCTTTGAGGTACCAAGCGTATTCTTCGGGATCTAGTTGGTTCCCCCATTCTTTGGCGTGATTAGGCTCGTTAAAAACGATTACATAACGATTTTCAATCACCCAATTAAGTGCATCCAGGAAATCCATCCAACTGCCAATATCCTCAACCCGTGGTTTGACCCATACCGCATTTTCTACCCTGGTGGCAAGGCGGACGATGGGAATGAGGTGGGCGCGTCGTAATTGGTTAAACACCGTCTGCCATTTGTCAAGATTTCGGTCATCTTCGCGGATAACCAATTTTATATAACCCCAGTCCCCGCCGTTTGCATTTACCAGTCGGGCAGCATCTGTAATATCATTTTCGTCAACGATATGAATCCCAAATCGGTTATTGGGTGTGTCAAGCGGGTTGTATAAAGCATTGGCAGGGTGAGAAAGTGCGAAAAAAACACCTAATAACAAAAAAAATACCCATTTGTTCATTTGTCTATAATAACGTGGAAGTGAAGTTGAAACAACTTTAGTGTAAAATCAAACTATGCCCCCATAGCTCAACGGATAGAGCATCTCCCTTCTAAGGAGGCGATGGTAGTTCGATTCTACCTGGGGGTACTATTAGTTTTTTTGGTAAGTAGACTTGCAGCTTCCTGATCCAGAATCCAAGTTAAATTTCCATGAAGTGGATTTACCCCTTGTGCTGGTAATCTGGCATGATCAATGGGTCCTTCGATAACCTGTAGAAGTGCTCTAGATTTATCCTTACCGGTGACCAAAAATATCACGTTTTGTGCTTGGTTTATGAGTTTATAAGTAAAAGTTAAGCGAATTCGCGGAGATTTAGGTGAGTCTTTTACAATAGTAATTAAATCGTTGCTTGGCACAACGGTTTCCGAAGAGTTGGGAAAAATGGATGCGGTATGTCCGTCCGCGCCAATTCCTAATAATATTAAATCAAATTTAGGAACATGCTGTCCACTGAGTTTATTAATTTCATTAGTGTACTGTTGCGCCGATTTTTCTATTTCTATATCAGTTGTTATTACGGGGTGAACATTGCTCTTTGGGATTTGGCAGCAAGAAATAAAAATTTTTTGCGTCATTCCGAAATTACTTTCTGCATCTTCATATGGAACAAATCTCTCATCACTCCAAAATAAATGGACCTGTTTCCAATTCAACTCGCTTGCGAATGGTTGTTGTGACAACATTAAGTAGAGAGCTTGCGGTGTTTTTCCTCCTGCCAAGGCCACTAAAAAACTTCCTTTCCTGGAAATAGATTCTTTAGCTATTTCTAGAAACCGTTTCGCCGCAGTTTCAGAAACTGCAGAGGGATTTTTTAAAATTATGATTTCGATTTTTCCCGGCATTTGTTTTTTGTTATACTAGACTGGAAATATATTGGATTTAATGTTGTAATTGTATACCCGTCTTACGCTGGTTTGCAAGCCTGTTAGGTTGCAATAGCAGCTTAGAGGGGTATATGACGGCCTGCCTGCCGGCGAGGCAGGGAACAATTTCAAGTATGTAGGCTATAACAGATTTATGTACGATACCATTATCATAGGAGCAGGACCAGCAGGGTTAACTGCACTTCTTTACCTTCAATTATATGGTTTCAATGCTTGTTGTTTAGGAGATGAAATAGGCGGAAAATTACTCAAAGCACCGGATATAGTTGATTTTCCGGGAATATTAAATATAAAAGGAGCAGATTTCATAGACGAACTTGTTAATCAAATTCCAAATAAAACCGCAATCCGTAAGCGGACAGTGAAGAATGTCACCAAAACAACTGAAAACATTGATCTTTTCAAGGTTGAAACTGATTTTCCTGATCAATACTTAACTAAAACAATTGTTATTTCTGCGGGAAATGGAAACAAACAAAAATTTAATCACTGTGCTTTTTTCATAAAGCAGTTAAATCTTGCACAAAAAGGAAATTTATTACTGGTTAACAAATCAATGGAGACTAATATAAGCGGAGTTTTTGGCGCTGGAGATTCATTAAGTTATCCAGATTCGCTAGAACAACTTGGGACCGCTGTTGCTACAGGAATACGAGTTGCTTCGGCAATATTTCAATCCCTTCGAGGAACACCTCCACCAATTGTGTGGGGAAAAAGCGCAATACCCCGTAAAATATATTAATTTCTTGGAGCGGCGGAGGGGACTTGACACTCGGCAGTTCCCGATTTAGTCGGGATTACTGCCGGTGATCCCGCAGAGCGGGAAACCCCTGACACTAATTTTGAGCGGCGGAGGGGACTTGAACCCCTGACCTTCTCCTTGGAAGGGAGACATTCTACCGCTGAACTACCGCCGCACATTTTCGTTATAAATTTGGTATTAACCACGTATTATACAGGATTACATCTGTATTACGAAGTTTCACATCAGCGTTTTTTAGCAGAGTTGAGAAGCGTGATTTGCACCACGTCACCGATTTTAAATCCATGATTTTTTACTTCTCCGGCATTAACTTCCAATACTTTATTTACAGGTTTGTGAGCTTGATATCGAGGCAAATTTACATTTGCCAGAGGCACGGGGACATTTTCGTATATATCTGCAATAATATTTTCATCAATCCAAACGATGTCAATTGGGAATTTCATATCTTTCATCCAAAAAGCATAGGTGTCTTTTACATCAAACAGAAAAAGCATTCCGTGTTCAGGAAGTAAGCTTTCTCTTCCGGAGAGACCCAGCGCTCTTTTATCATCTGAATCTACTACTTCAACGGTATATCTCGTTTCCCCAATTTGTATTGTTGAACGCGTGACTAAATTTGCAGAGTTATCTGCAAAATATTTAGTGTAAACCCGGTATCCTCCGAATATAAATAAAAATAACAGTAGCAACGCGAACAACTTTTTCATAACCGGCATTTTTAGCATAGTAGCCTTGCATGAAACTTGCAAGTTTAGTGTAATTCAATAGTTACAGCTTTAAAAGGTAGACGCATAAGTTTGTACTTGAATAAGCGTCTACCAAATATTAGAATGGAATTTTATGAAGTTAAAATTTTGGACAGAGTTGCAATTAAGAGAAGCAGTAAAAAGCTCAACGAGTATACGCCAAGTTCTAATAAAACTGGGACTCAGAGAAGCAGGTGGTAACTATGCGCAGATTAAAAAATATATATCATTTTACCAAATAAATGCTATGCATTTTACCGGAAAAGGATGGAATCGTGGTAAAAAAGGTATGGGGCGTCCTAAACTTGCACTTTCGGAGATCATGATAAGAAATAGTTATTTCCAAAGTTTTAAATTAAAAAAAGGTTATTCCTGAGCGGTTTGAAGAGAGTTGAGTGTGAAGAATGCAGATGGTCACAAAAGACTGAAGATGGTAGAATTCCATTAGAGTTAGATCACATAAACGGAGATAGCCGTGATAATAGGTTTGAAAATTTACGAGTTTTGTGTCCTAATTGTCACAGTTTAAAACCTACTCACAGAGGCAGAAATAAAATGGTCCAGTGGCGGAATCGGTATACGCGCAGCACTTAAAATGCTGTGATGACAACATCTTGAGGGTTCGAGTCCCTCCTGGACCACCGGGACGTAGTTCAGTTGGTAGAACGCACGGTTTGGGACCGTGAGGTCGAGAGTTCAAGTCTCTCCGTCCCGACAGAAATCGAGGTCGTGGGGGCAACATTTTCGATGGCTTCCCGCCCTGGGCGGGACGAGACGGCTGCAAAGCTCTGGCGAAACTCGGCGGTGAGCCGCCGATGAGAAAGGAAA
>CAYHKY010000069.1:0-6384 GCA_964357355.1 uncultured Gammaproteobacteria bacterium
ATTCATGTTTAGGTCGTCAAATCAGCTATTATGTTGTTAAGGTGCGTAAGTCCTGACTATTTCACAACAATTATTAATAATTAATTATAAGATATGATTTATCCTCTCAAACTCTCAATTGAACTTGTACCATCAACAAGTTGGTACAACAATATGCGTTCACTTATGCCAAAAAGCAAGTGGGATGTTTTACGAAGGAAGGTTTATGCTGGTTTTGGACATAAATGCGGAATTTGCAAGGCGAATGGAAACCTCCATTGCCACGAAGTATGGGAATATGATGACGAAAAATACATTCAAAAACTTAAGGGTTTTATCCCTCTGTGCATGTACTGTCATAGTGTGAAACACATCGGAATGTCCGGAATTCTTGCAAATTCAAGTAATCTTGATTTAGAGGCCTTAATTGCCCATTTTATGAAAATAAATGGGTGTGACAAAATAACATTTATCAATCATCGCACTGAATCATTCCTAATCTGGGCAGAGAGATCAAAACACGAGTGGACGCTAAGTATAAGTGAAACCATAATCGACTTCTGACATAGTACTTCCCAAAGGATACAATGGGTACATATATGTTATTTAATTACCTGTTATAATTTATTCATGGCAGTTGTATATACGAGTACTGGTCCTTCCAACCCGCTTGATGAAATTACCAAGCCCTTGAACACGCCCGCTACTTCTCTACTTACTCCTTATATGGAGGATTTCCTGAAACATTTGGATAGATCACAAATAACAAATAGGGAGTCTGCAGAAGGAACTTTTAAAGTCAGCGAAGTTTTGGGCTCAATTGCCCGTTTATATGAAAGAATTAGAAATATCGTGGAATATAAAAGCGAGCATGTTCTCCGCAGAAACGCAATTGAAAGAATTCTCAAACGACTATTGTGGGAAAATGCGGGTCAAGTAAATATCAGAGTGGCAGAATCACTGCTCAGAGAACTCATTTGGGCACGTTACGTTCCGAATGATAGTTTACCAAAATCCAAATCTACGCGAGTTTTAGAAATTATCAATAAATACCTAAGATTACTAAAAAGCATTACAGCTAATCCCAACTCATCATCTTCGCATATACGCGAATGGGTATGGGGAGTAGCTTCTGCAGAAATTGAGGAAGCTATCGACCCGTCTTACCGTATTGCGTATATTGAGTTGATGTACGCATGGTTTAATGCACACTTCACTTGGCAGGATACCAGCATTCCGAGTCATGAAAAGGAAATCCAATTGTACTTAGCGATCCACCGTGCCCTGACCAAATCAGATGAAGAAATCATGCGTTACCACTTATTGGTAAAAGAAGTGCCTGATTGGCTCACATCAACACAGACACAAACAGAGAGTACATCAACTAGATTTAATCAGATTTATACCGAAATAGAAAAACATCTTAACTTCAAACAACGCTTCTTGCTTTACAGAATTGTTCAAAAATCTGCAGCCCCATTTGAAGTGTTACGACAGCTGGTAATAGAGCATCCTGACACAATCAGAAAGATAGTGAATGACAAGGCACTTTTTGAAGAAAAAATAAATGAAATTTGTACCAATCGTTATGCATTGATTAAAAAAAAAGTAAACCGGGGAATTTTCCGCAGTATCATCTATATATTCCTTACTAAAGTCGTATTGGCGCTGCTTATTGAAATTCCCTATGAATTATACAAATTTGGCGCACTTACCTATTTACCACTGACTATTAATGTTATTTTTCCTCCGGCTGCTATGTGGCTCATCGGTCTCACCATCAAAACGCCAAACTCAGAAAATACTAAGCGCATTCTCTCCAAATTAAATACGGTTATGTATTCATCTCTAGCGCAATCCCCTATTTCTTTTTCTACTTCTAACGTCAAACGCAGCTCATTAATGACTTCTATTTTTTCAACAATATATACCGTATTGTTTTTCGTGATTTTTGGAGTAATCACAAATATCCTTTTCCAGCTTCATTATACGGTAGTTGGAATCTCCATCTTTTTCGCTTTTTTATCACTGGTATTATTATTTGGTTTTCGGGTGCGCTTCACAGCCGAAGAATTAAACGTTACCGGCGACCACGAAGGCTTTTTTGGACACCTTTTCAACAATCTTGCTCTCCCCTTTTTGCGAACCGGTGTATATCTATCCAAAGGTCTGGCAAAAATCAACTTCCTCACTGTCCTTTTGGACTTTTTAATTGAAGCACCTCTAAAAACTATCATCGAGATCATTGAGGAATGGACTTCTTTTATCAGGGAGAAGCGTGACGAAGTAGTCGAAGTCCCGGAATAGTAAATAATATGAATCCATCTCCAACTGGGCGCAGTATTCTTGAATTAGTCTGAACGCACTTTTCCGGAAAAATCCCCTCACGAAAATTCGGAAAGGCGGCGGAGCCGCACCGCTGACAATTTCAAGTTTTTCTTTGGCGGTATTCGGATAGCTCTTTTACTTAATCACAAGAGTAGTAAGCACTTGGTCGAACGAATTTTGCTGAGGGAAACCGTCGAATCTATATAGTCGCACGACTACTAAAGTCTGACTTGAATTTAGTGGAATGTAATAATACTCGGTGCCTTCACCTTCGGCTCCAATACTCCACTTAACTGTCTGTTTGCCTGCAAGCGTTACAGTAGTCTTAAGTGAACTTTCTAGAGAGGAAGTTAAACTCTGCGCCGAAGTATTAACTTGGATGAACTCAATGCCACCTTCCATTTCTGCTTTGCAAACAGATGATAAACCAGATTCACCATATGAACATTCTTGTTTACCAAGCTTGCTCACTCGTGATGAAGAAATTAATTTTGCGCCAGCATAATTACTCTTGTAATCCGGTGGCAATTGTTTTGTTATCTGAACGACACCAAAAGCGTTTTCTGGGTATTGCACTTCAAATCCTGCGTCAGTATAAATTTTCCATCCTGTTTTATTGGTCTGGGAAGATGGAGGAGGTGTTTGGGAGGTGTTTACAGTCAAAGGTGTAACTTGTGTGTTTGGCTCTGTTGCCGACTTTCGTAAAGCAAAATATCCCACAGCGCCTACTAGAACAACAATTATTCCTATCAAAAAAATATTCGCAAGACCTTTCTGATTGTTCATATTCATATTTTATTAGCTATTAATTTCCGACTTTATTATTAAAAAATTTTCTTCCCCAAAATGAGAAATCGTGAATTCGTTTTACCCCCAAAATTGAATACAAATTAGCCGCCAAGCGAGGCGTGGCGAACCAAAACTCTTTGACTTTTCCTTCATGGCGCCCCTGGGAGGAATCGAACCTCCAACCTCATCGTCCGAAGCGATGCGCTCTATCCAATTGAGCTACAAGGGCTCTTTAAATTTATACCAACCAAATTGTCTAGCTGTTTTTTTTCTATGACAATTAGCACATCTTACTTCACATTTAATTACTTCTGTAGTAATTTCACGTACAGTATAGTTTCGAATTAACTCGGAAATATCAAATTTTTTGTTGTGTATATGGTCAAATTCTAATACTGTTGGATCTTTTTCGCCACAATCGGTGCACGTTTTACTGGATAAATAGTGCCAGATATAATTTCTGTTTTGAGTTCTGATTATTAAATTTCTTATCTTTGCTTTGTTTAAATAATACTCGCGATTATTCCTATAATGTCTTTGAACTTCAAAACGCGTACAATCTTTACATGCTTTTTGCCTAATTCCAAGTCGTTTAAATTTAAAATTAAAATCAACTATTGATTTCTCTTTTTTACATCGACTGCACTTTTTCACAAAATCATTATAAACTATAAATACTTTGAAATCTACAGACTTCCGAAGACAAACTCCCGATATTCATGACCAATCAAAAGCGTCTTAAACAGATTAAGATTTCAGCTGATAGTAGCTCGACTTTGTCACTCCAATTCGCTCCAATATGCCTTTTTCAACCAGATTATGCAGTAATGATTGGGCTTGTTGCCTGGAAACACTCAAACGTTTCACCACATCTTGAGTTTTTATCTTTTTAAGTTCGACTAGTATTTGCAACACATCCTCTTCCCTGTTGGTCACTAAAACTCTTTTGTCTCCTTTGATCGATTCTATTTGGCGTTCGGTCAAATCATGGATTTTTTCATGAGCAGCCATCAGAGAATGTGAAATACCCTCAAGGTAATATTCGAGCCATTCAGTCTTATCTCCATTGTCCGCAGCATGTAATTTATCTGAATACTCCATTCTGTCGATATCGTAATAGTCATCCAAGATAAAATATTTTGTCACCTCATACCCGTGAATCAGTAAGTAATAAGTTGTCATCAGCCGGGTCACGCGGCCATTACCATCATAAAAAGGATGGACAAAGGCAATTTCATGATGCAATATTCCGGATAATATCAAAGGGCTATACACTGAAGGTGTATTGATGTACTCAAGTAATTCTGCCAGCTTACTCTCAATCCCCTTTGCTGTATGGGCGGGTGGATTGTGTTTAACAACAAGTCCTGACATGTTTCGATGTCCTACAACTACACCGCTGTTTCGAAATATTCCGGGTTTTTTGAGATCAATACCTAGCATTACCCGTTTATGCAGCTCCAAAATCAACTCAATTGTCAACTGTTTTCTAGTTTGAGAAATGACTGATACATAATTTAGAGCATTGAAATAGTTTTTGACTTCTTTTTCCGATTTAGTTGTCGGTATAGAATCATCAAGAAGTAAATTGGTCACTTCAAGTGGGGATAAGGGGTTGCCCTCAATACTGGTCGAATAATGAGTCGCTAAAATTTGGTTTTCCTGGGTAAGTTTTAGACTGAGAGAAGGAATCAACCGCTCCGAAATAAGTTGTCCATAGAGCCGTTCAATAGTTCCGATGTGGTTGACAATTTGCGGAGTAAGTTTAAATAATGGACTATACATGTAAATATCAGTATACTTATTGTCAACCTATTTGTCAATAAATTTGACAATAAGAATTTTACTTTTGGCTTTTGAGATATTGCAAAAGAAGAGCCGGTGTCAATACAAGAATATCCAGAGAGTTTTTTATCAGCTCAGTTTTGAAGTGCTTAAGGTTATAGGAAATTAAGAATTTTACTTTTGCAAGTCGTGCTCCGGCAATAATATGTGTATCGTTGATATCTGTTACATAGTCAGCATAATCTAACTTCAATTTATTTAATGTTTGTGCAACTTTAATAATTTCAAAACGATCATCTATTAAAGATTCAAATTTTCTTTGATCGATACCCATTCTCCGTACCATAATATGAAGCTCTCTAAAAGAAATTGAAGATATTACTGGAGTAATTTGCACTTCATTGATGAGTAAATATGCGGCACCCGATGAAGAAAGAAGTGAGGAGATTACCACGTCAGAGTCCAAAAAAATCCGCATAGCAATTATTTAAGGGTAGACCTTACCTTTGTAATTTTTTCCTCAACTTTCGATATACTTCGGCGGTCTTCCTGATCGGCTTGATATAAGTCATAATCTAACCCGGTGAAGAAAAAGGAAATTGAAGGAGCAGGAATTCGATACAGTTTGCCAATCTTTTTAGCGATTATTTCACCTCTGCCTATAAGTTCGTAAACCGTATTTTTAGATAGTTGCAACATTTGAGCCACCTGTTCAGGTGTAAAGACTTTTGAAGTATCAATTGTATTTAACATGACTACAACATATCAAACATGGCTATATTTGTCAATATGGTAATAAGTTTTTCTCATTTGTTTGGAAAGATTCCTTATCATCACTCCCGGACTGGTTTAAATCTGCACTCAAGGATTTTGAGGATTTTGCGTTCCTGTTTTGAAATGGTGAGCGTGTTTGAAAAAATTCGAACAGATTTCAAAGAATCGTGTTAGTCCCTCCTTCGCTAAAGGTACGGCAGGGCACAATCGCCTCGCTCTTCTCGGCTCGCAAGGTGAGCGCGGCTCTTCTGCTTTACCGGCAGGCAAGTCCACCTGCTTCGCTGGAGTTTATCCGCCTCTGGTGGAATATTTTTTGCACGCGTAATTTTCTCCTCCTTTGAGAGAATGGAAAAGTTATTGGCAATATTTTCCACCTCCGATGTGGAATAGCTTTGCACATCGGGAATGAATCACTATCCAAATCCAACAATTCTGGTTAATCTCAAACTATTTATATTAATTTATATTTATTAATCCATCTGATAACGAAGCTTTCGGTGGGTTCCTTTGAGCTATTTAGTAAACGTTTCTGACAAAATTCGAACGCATTTCAAAGGTCGCGGTGGTTGATCGTTTATCCTGAGTTTGTCGAAGGACACCCAGCCGCCGCACTATCTGAAAGCTCGGTCTGCGGCCTCGCAAAAAGTCGGCTCGAACTTCTTTTTACAAGAACGTCGTCTGTCGGCGACCCTCGATTTTCCCTTTGCAGCGCTGTCTGCGCCCAACCAT
>CAYHKY010000070.1:0-6349 GCA_964357355.1 uncultured Gammaproteobacteria bacterium
ATTTTTAATGATGTATATAAAATACATTGTTGAACCCCCTTCTCCCCGCCTTGGCGGGGCATACCCGCCTCATCGGCGGGTCGCCGCTGAGGCGGCTACCGGTGTACTAACCCCGCTGGCGGAGAATATTATACGACAGATGACAGATGATAATCGACACGTGACAAGTTCTTCCCGGGCAGGGGAGGAAGTTATATGTATTTTCAGTCACTTTTCGAGGTTAATTCAACGCGGCAAGTTAAATACGTTTCCCGGATGAATCAGATCCGGATTAATCAAATTGTTCGACTTGGCGATTTTAACCCATGCATAACAATCTCCATATGCTTGGCATGCAATACTCCACAACGTATCTCCTTCCTTAACCGTATATGATGTTCCTGTGATCGTTACCACCGGTGATGCTTCAGGACTCAATTGAGTCATTGGTGAAGCTTCGACAGATGTACTCGGTAAAGGAATAGGTGAAGTAAGGGTGCTAGTCGTTGCCGACGGAGCAACAGACGCCTCAGCTATTTCAGTTGTAGGCGATGCAATTATTTCAGGAATTGTGAGTTGTTGCCCGGCAACAAGTGCATCAGTCGACAATTTATTCAGCTCTTTAATTTGTTGCCAATTGAATCCTGTTCCGTATGCTTTTTCAGATATGCTCCAAAGTGTGTCTCCGGAAACTACCGTATATGTCGTTCCGGGTTTTGCAGAGGTAGTGGCTTCAAGTAACTGCTCGGTATCTTGATTGGATGTATCGGTATTTTTTGTACCGCGTTGGGTAAAATAATTATAAAGTAAGATGCCTACTACCACTACGACTAAGATTCCCAAACCTACCGATATGTAGGATTCAGACATTTGTTCTTCTTGCGGCATTTCTTGTTTTACCATAGGATATCCTCCTTTCTAAGCAGATGACGCTCCGCAAATTTTTGCGGATGAAGGGCAGAAGAATAAAAGCACAGTTTCTAGGTGCGGGCTCGAGCGGATTCGAACCGCCGGTCTCGTCCTTGACAGGGACGCGTGTTAGGCCTCTACACCACGAGCCCATAATAAAATATAAAATTTCAAAAATCAAATATCAAAAATAACTAAATTTCGCTTCAGGAATCATACCATTAGGTTCTGGAGGCGTCAACGTGCGTCGTTGAGTGAATTCAGTTCTTCCCGAATACTTGTCATTCCCGGCTTGACCGGGAATCTTTTAGTGAAGATCCTCGCATTCGCGAGGATGACATTGGGAAATACTGAACAAACTAGCGTCGTTGTATAATTAAAACATGACCAATCAGGAAATAGCTCAACTATTACGTAATGTGGCTGCCGCACTTCTTATCAAAGGGGCCAATCGATTTCGCGTCGTAGCCTATGAAAAAGCAGCTGATTCTATAGAGCATTTGACTTCGGAGGTTAAAGATATGTGGGATGAAGGAAAGTTAAGCGAAATTACGGGTGTAGGACAAGCATTGGCTAAACATTTGGACGAACTAATGAAAACAGGTAAAGTACGTCATTTTGCAGATACTTTTAAAGATATTTCACCGGCATTATTTGAATTTTTATTGATTCCCGGTCTGGGACCAAAACGAGCGTATCAACTTACCGAGGAATTTCACATTAATGATCCTAAGACGGCAGTTGGCGAGCTTGAAAAAGCTGCAAAACTAGGCAAAATTGCCCAGATGCCCGGGTGGGGTGAGGAATCGCAGGCGAAAATTCTTTCAGCAATTGTTACATATAGAAAAGGACAGATTAAGGAAAATCGCATGTCTTTACCTTTTGCCGATAGTATCGCCCAAGAACTCTTGTCCTATCTGAAAGGAATTCCGGGAGTTGATCGGGTAGATGTTTTAGGCAGCTTAAGGAGAAAAGTATCCATGATAGGAGATATCGATTTGGCAGTTTCTTCAACTGATCCGGAACGCCTAATAAAAACCTTTGTGGATTATCCTAAGGTGCGTAAAATCATCGACAGGGGTCCTAAAGGAGCTACCGTCCTTCTGGGAATAGGCAGGCAGGCTGACTTGCGTGTTCAAGTGCCACAGGCATATGGAGCGATGCTGCAATATTTTACCGGGAGTAAAAATCACAATATTAAACTTCGCGAACATGCCTTAAAACACGGACTTTCATTAAATGAGCACGGAATTAAAACGGTAAAAACCGGTAAAACCAAGGCATATAGTACGGAAGAAAAATTTTATCAAGCGCTACTCATGGATTGGGTGCCTCCTGAAATGCGTGAAGATACAGGCGAGATTGAAGCAGCTTTGAAACGCCAGTTACCCCGGCTAATTGAATTGCAGGATGTCAAAGGCGATTTGCATATCCACTCAAGTTACGATTTACAACCATCTCATGATTTAGGCACATCAAGTCTGCGCGAGTTATTAGATCAGGCAAAAATTCAGGGTTATGAATATATTGGGATCAGCGACCACAATCCAAAAATCGGGAATTTATCTCAAAAAGAAATTATAAGCATAATGAGGACCAGAAAACAAATATTTGAACAAATTTATACCTCGTGGAAAAAACGTGAAAATAATCGAGTACAATATTTCACCATGTTGGAAGTTGACATTGACCCAAAAGGAAAATTGGCTCTGCCTGATGAGGCTTTTCAATATGTTGATGCTGTCTTGATATCAGTTCACTCAGCGTTTAATCTGTCTCGCGAAGATATGACTAAGCGGGTGTTGTCCGGTCTTTCACATCCTAAAGCCAAAATTTTGGCTCATCCTACCGGTAGACTTTTGGGTAAACGTGAAGGTTACGAACTTGATTGGCCGGATATTTTCGCTTATTGTTTAAAATTCAATAAAGCTGTTGAAATAAATTCCTGGCACGAACGGTTGGATTTACCAGATATGTTGGTGCGAGCAGCTATAAAACAGGGAGTGAAATTGGTTATTAACACCGACAGTCACGGGGCCAAACAGATGAATGGCATAAGATATGGTGTAGATGTTGCCAGACGCGGCTGGGCAGAGAAAAAAGACATACTAAACACAATGGGGTATAATGAGTTTAGTAAATGGTTGAAAAGTGACGTTTAACGTCATCCTGAATTTATTTCAGGATCCATTAAAATAGATTCCCGCCTGCGCGGGAATGACAAATCAGAGGAGGTGAATATACATGAGTCCAATTTTAATTTTAGTTGGTTTAGCAGTTCTTGTAGTTCTTTTCGTGTGGAGTCTTTATAATTCACTTGCTACTCTACGAGTTCGGATCAAAGAAGCGCTTAGTCAAATAGATGTGCAACTGAAACGCAGAGCAGACCTTATTCCCAACTTGGTCGAAAGCGTCAAAGGTTATGCCAAGCATGAAAAAGGAGTGTTTGAGGAAGTAACCAAAGCCAGATCAGCCTTGATGAATGCTGGAACTGTTCACGAGAAGGCAGCAGCTGACAATATGCTGACAGGTGCTCTAAAATCATTGTTTGCGGTCGCCGAGGCGTACCCGAACTTAAGAGCGTCAGAAAATTTCCAGCAATTGCAAAAAGAACTCTCTGATACAGAAGACAAAGTGGCTTACGCGCGGCAATTTTATAACAATGTAGTGATGGAATTTAATACCAAAATCGCGACTTTTCCGAACAACATGTTAGCAGGAACTTTTGGATTTACATCCGGAGAGTTTTTTGAGGCCACAGACGAGGATAAGAAAAAGGTTGAAGTGAAGTTTTCTTAAAACCTCACCCCATCCCTCCCCTTCGTAAGGGGAGGGAGTATTCCTTCTCCTTTCGAAGGAGAAGGTTAGGATGAGGTATATACCATGACAAAGTTGTTTAACAAGAAGAGTGCCAAACAACTGAGACAGAAATTACGGAAGAATTCACCAAGTGCTGAAAGTTTCCTATGGTACAAACTTCGTAATAGACAAATTCTTGGATTTAAATTTAGAAGACAGTATAGTATTGATAGATTTATCGTTGATTTTTATTGTCCTAAAGCAAAATTGGTCATTGAGTTAGACGGTAGCCAACACACTTTGGAAAGGCATAAGCTTTACGATGAAAAACGCAGCTTTTATTTTAAAGGTTTAGGTATCAGAGTTATTAGATTTTGGGATAATGAAGTGTTTATTAATACAGAAGGTGTATTGGGAACTATTACAAACAGACTAACCTCACCTCAACCCTCTCCTTTGTAAGGAGAGGGAGTAAAAGTAAATATGAATATCTATTCTCAAATTTCAGGAAATAAAATCAAAACATATCTACTGATGGCCGGGTTTGTGGCATTTTTTGCGCTCATTGCCTGGGTAATGGGAGAAGCACTTGGATACGGTTCGGCATATGTTGGAGTAGCTGTCGTAATATCGATACTCACCAGTTTGGGAAGTTATTTCTGGGGCGACCAACTCATCATTGCTATGTCGGGGGCGAGACCCGCTGACCGGAAACGTGATTTTGATCTCTTCACCGTGACAGAAAACCTGGCAATTGCAGCAGGAATCCCCAAACCGAAACTATATGTGATTGAAGATACAGCGATGAATGCGTTTGCCACAGGTCGAGATCCCAATCACGCTATCGTCGTAGCCACAACCGGAATAATAGAGCGATTGGAACGCCGTGAACTTGAGGGAGTAATAGCTCATGAACTCTCGCACGTAAAAAACTATGATATTCGCTTAATGCTCGTAGTAGGAGTACTGGTCGGTACAATCGCGTTTGTGACAGACTGGTTTTTACGGAGTTTGTGGTGGGGTGGAAGAGATAGGGATCGGGAAAATAGAGGCGGTGGAATTGTGATGTTATTAGGCATTGTATTGGCTGTGCTGGCGCCATTTTTAGCCACAATTATCAAGTTGGCAATTTCCAGACAGCGTGAATATTTGGCTGATGCGTCAGGCGCGCTTCTCACCCGTTACCCTGAGGGGCTCGCTCGGGCACTTGCGAAATTATCAGGAGACAAAGAAGTTTTGGAAGCTGCAACCAATGCTACCGCCCATCTTTATATCACTAACCCCTTTAAAGGCAAAGAGTTTGGGGCTTGGTTTGCCGGACTTTTTGATACCCACCCGCCGATTGAAGAGCGAATAAAAAGACTGCGGACGATGTAATAATGTCGAATCTATTGCAAGTCAGATCCATAAAAACCTCTGATAAAGAATGGTTATTATCACTTCTGAATGCTGAATTTGGGAGTGAAAAAATAGCCATTCGCGGAAACCTCCTAAATGCTCTTAATTATCCTGGGTATATCGCAGAAATCGAAAAGGATTTGGTTGGGGCAGTCATTTTTGAAGAGCAGCCTGATGCAATTGAAATAATCACAATTAATAGTATCCGGCCAAAACAAGGCGTGGGCGGGGCATTGATTGAAAAAGTAATTGAACACGCTAAAAAGTTACGCAAAAGGACCATCAAGGTTATTACTACAAATGACAATACCCATGCTCTACGGTTTTACCAAAAACGGGGGTTTTTTATGACTGCTTTTTTTCCTAATTCAATAACACTTGCGAGAAAACTTAAGCCGGAAATGCCTACAATCGGCAATGACGGAATTCCCATCAGGGATGAAATAGAACTTCAAATGAACCTCATTTAGCACTCTTTACAAGTGAGTGCCAGACAGATATAATTAGTTTATGAATACCTTACATCAACAGGGAGATGAAGAAGGAAATCCCCTGGAAAAATTCACCTTAAATTTGAATGAAAAAGCCCGCAAAGGATTGCTTGATCCGGTGATCGGCCGAAATGATGAGATTCGTCGCGTCATGCAAATTCTTGCCAGACGCACCAAAAATAATCCCGTACTTCTGGGAGACCCTGGAGTAGGAAAAACTGCCATCGTTGAGGGATTAGCTCTGAGAATCGTAGGCGGAGACGTACCATCGACTCTGGCTGACAAAGAAGTGTTAGTTCTGGATGTGGCTGCCTTAGTGGCAGGGAGCGCTTTCCGTGGACAATTCGAGGAACGTCTCAAGGGAGTGTTGAAAGAAGTTGAAAAGGGCAGCGGTAAATATATTCTCTTCATGGATGAATTGCATACTCTTGTGGGAGCTGGTGCAGTCGGGGGATCCATGGACGCGGCTAATATTTTGAAGCCGGCTTTGGCCCGCGGTGAACTGCACGCAATCGGAGCTACAACGCTCAGGGAATACAGGCAATACATCGAAAAAGACGCCGCACTTGAACGCAGGTTCCAACCGGTTTTTATTGATGAACCATCCCAGGAAGATGCATTAGCAATTCTCAGAGGGCTCAAAGAGAAGTACGAAATCCACCACGGAATAAGGATTACCGATGTTGCTCTGATTGCGGCAATAAATCTGTCCGTCCGTTATATTGCTGACAGGTACTTGCCGGATAAAGCGATAGATTTGGTCGATGAAGCAG
>CAYHKY010000071.1:0-6303 GCA_964357355.1 uncultured Gammaproteobacteria bacterium
GAGTACAATCTACCTCTTTCACATTTAGTGCTTTTTGGGGTACAAAACTGGTTGCAGGTGATATTTGACATATTGCAGCCTCCTTCACAGTATTTGGAGTATTGCCAGGAGCCGCCAATGCACTCCCAGATAAAATCCCTGGAATTGCAGACCCGTTTTCCCTCCGGACTGCAGCTACCTGACAAAACATTTCTTTCACAGCACGTTTTTCCGGAGGCGCATGATCCTCCCAATCCTTTAAAATCATTTTGCTGACAATCTTCTCTGAATGGAATACAGTAATTCCCATTTGTTGAACAAGAATAAGTCAGGGGTGACGAGCGGGGTGATGGCAGGGATGTAGATTTTGGAATCTGCGGAGTTGGTTTGGGTGCGGTTGAGGGTGAGACTCGTGGTGATTGGACAGTCACGGTGACGCTGTCACTGCCTTGAGCTTGGGTGCTACTATTTGTACAGGTGACGGTATAGGAGGAGGTTTGGGTCACTATCACCGAGATTGAGCCGGAAGTACCACTACCTCCTCCGGGAACTCCTAAGCAGTAACTGGCTCCACTTGACGTCCAGGAAAGAGTGACTGAGGAGTTGTAGGGAAGACTTACTCCATCTCCTCCGTTTACTTTGAGGTCAACAGTCACTGCTTGGGGCTTACAGGAGACGGGACTTGAAGTACAGCCTCTGGGACAGTTCTCAACGCGTTCCCATTTGCCGAAGCGACATTGTTCAATCTGTTGGGGGTTAGAAGATGTCACACAGCGTTTGACTCCCTCTGTACAAGTGGGTGAGATACAGTAGTAACCTCCTGAAAAAGGCGAACAAATACCAGGTGCACAACAGTTGTCATCGGATCCGGTACAGGCAGAGTTTAAGATTTTACAGGATTGTGATGGTGAGGGATAGACGGCGGCACGACCGCGAAGTATCTGGATATTTCCGGTATTTATTACAACTAATACTGTCGAAATAGCCAAAAATGACAAAATAATCAGCGGTAAGATCTGTATACCACCAGATTGGAATTGATTTGTAGACATAAAATATTAATTGTTATCATTTTGGCACAATCTGTAAAAAAATTACAGCCCTCCTTGCCTCCCTTGACAATAAATAGACTATAGGGTATATTAAATACATATGAATACTAAGAATTTGAGAAATTCTCAGTCACCTCGTATAGGTCTTAATAATGCATTAAGAACATTTCTCATTGCTGTCTTTATAGGATCACCGTTAATCGCGGGTTGCAAACAAAAATATGACGGACCGGTTGTGCGTTCTGAATCAGATGTACCTGCAATGCCGGGCGCTACTTATACTTATATTGATATACAATTATACCGAGAAATGCATAAACCCAATTCTCCTTTTAAAGGTGAGCCTACGAGTCCCGGAAGCTATATTGGTGGAAGTCCGGAAATATTTTAAACCCCTTGTTATTCATACTCTGTTATGCTATAAATACTTTTGTCCTTAAGACCGTAGGCATCCTGAGTTTGTCGAAGGAAGAAGACCTACCGAGGGAAAAAGTTATAAGTTGTTGTTCCCTCAGAGATGAGGGTTTTTTTATATCTGAATTCCTAACTAACCCTACAACCTATAACTTACAACATTTAACTTATTATGGATACACAACAAAAAATAGACTTGGTCAACAATTTAACTGAGAAAATTAAAATGGCTAAATCAATAGTCTTTACCGACTATTCCAAATTGACTCATAAACAACTTGAGGAACTGCGAAAAAACCTCAAAAAAGTACAAGGTGAATTTATCGTTTCCAAAAATTCACTTCTCAAACGCGCATTAACAAGCATCAACCAAGCGGTTGAAGAAGCACATCTTACTGGTGCAACAGGCGCACTCCTCTCTATGGCTGATGAAGTCTCACCGATCAAAACTCTCGTCAATTTTTTCAAAACTGCAGCAGCCGGCGCGGTCAAAGGCGGATTACTAGGAACTGTTGCACTCTCCCAAAACGATGTAGCCAAACTGGCCAAATTACCCCCACGAATTGAACTTTATGGCCAACTAGTCGGCCAACTTCAGGCTCCCATTTACGGACTTCACAATGCGCTTTCATGGAATATGAGAAAACTCGTCTGGACTCTTGAAGCAGTGAAAAGTAAAAAAGTTTAACTCAAAGGAGGTGACTTATGGCAAAACTTACAAAAGATGAACTTATAAAAGCAGTTGAGGAGATGACAGTTTTGGAACTTGCAGATTTCGTCAAAGCACTTGAGGATAAATTCGGGGTTACAGCAGCAGCTCCCCAGGCAATAGCAGCACCCCAAGGTGCAGGCGCCGAAGGACCAAAAGAAGAACAAACTGTTTTCAATGTAGTCCTGACGGATTGCGGTGCGCAAAAAATCCAAGTCATCAAAGCCGTCCGTGAACTAGTTCCCACCTTGGGATTAACCGATGCTAAAGCATTAGTTGAATCAGCTCCAAAAGAAGTCTTAACCGGAGTCAATAAATCAGCAGCTGAAGAGGCTAAAAAGAAATTAGAAACGGCCGGAGCAAAGGTAGAATTAAAATAAATACTAACTTCTAAATTTTGTTATAAAAAATTCTCTCATTTAGGAGGGAATTTTTTATTCCAAGAGCGCGAAAACCTCGAGCGTAAGCTCGAGGATGAAGACGCTTCCAAAGAACGCGCGAAGCGCGCAACACAGCGGAACACAAAACCCCGACCGTAAGGTCGAGGGTTTTTTATATTGAAGCTGCAAAATCCAATGCATTTACCTTTCCGTCGTGATTAAATTCATATAACTGATCGTTTGCCAAATATCGGGTAAGTAATTGTTTCATTCCTGAACTTTGATTTAATCCTACACAACTGGCCGATCCGCTGTCCAACAAAGTGTGATTTGCATCATCCTTTACAAACTCCCAGTTGTAGTTGGTTGGATGCAAAATGAGTTTCAACACCCCAAAAGATGTATTGTTTCTCACTTCACTCTGCGGTTTGGGATTACCAAAAGGATATAAGTTTTTGCCACCCATCCCTGCCACAAATTCCCTAACACCATTCACACTGTCCGCAAGGCCTGTAGGGGTTTGCAGGGCAAATCGTTCGTAGTTATGTTCATGACCATTGAGTACTATATCAGCTCGATTATCATAAAGAGCTTGCCACAAAGCCTGCATATTTGTATTATTCCCATGGTTTGTCCCTGAACTGAAACGGGGTTTGTGCCAATAAGCCAAAGTACAGTCTACCGGGTGGGAAACTAAATCTGCTCGCAACCACTGTTCCTGAACTGATCCCCCTCCGGTACTAACCTCACTGTTTAAAGCGATGATATGCCATAGACCGATATCGAAGCTGTAGTAGCCTTTGGTTGGATCAGTTGCTGTCGCTCCGCGCGGTGTAAGTACAGAGTTAAAATAGCTGAAATATCCGGCAGCACCCCCGGTATTATACTCATGGTTTCCCGGCACCGGGTAAACAATCCCGTTTAACCTGCCCCAATTGGGATGGTAATAGGTCTGAAATTGCGCCAGCGTCCCCGATTCATACTGGTTATCACCAAGCGTGAGTACAGCTGTGGGATTTAAAAACAAAGCCAGATTTGAAGTAGCCAGTTGGTGGCAACTGGTTGCAGTACTTGTGTTGGTATTACAGACTATATCCCCGGCTGCTACAATTGTCGGATCAACTGCTAGCGTGGTACGGGTAAATACCGTAAGAAATAATATAGCGAAAACCAGAATCTTCAACACATATATACCTTATCATGTATACCCGTCTTACGCTGGTTTGCAACCTGAAAGGTTGCTAAAGCAGCTTAGAGGGGTATATGGCCGGAACAATTTCAAGTATGTAGGCTATAAAAAATGCAGCCTGCGTAAAGGAATCTATTCAGTTATTACCAGCGTAGCCGCCTTATTGTCATCCCCGCCACGTATCGCGTACGGGGTAAACTCCCCGGCGGGGATCTTTTGGAATAGATTCCCGTTTTCACGGGAATGACAGATTGTTGGGAAGAACTGAATTCACTCGCGTAGGAAAAGTGGATTATCGTTGAGGTTGAGGTTTGGTAAGTTCTTGTATATTTTTTTTGGGTTGAGTCTTTGCTATTCTTCTGTAACTAGAATTTTCCTGACCTGCTCTTGCAGCTCTATTTCTATCAGATATCCCTTCATCTATTTGAGTTGGATCCTGTGGTAAAATCGAATCAATTCCTCCGTCGCCTCCAACAACCGGAGCTTGATTCTTCCTGTGACTCATAAGATAACCACCAACTACCAAAGTAGCTCCAACTCCACCTGCTGTTGCTAATACCACATGTTTTGCCGGTAGCGGTAAACTGTCCCAAGCTGCCTTCACGCCTTCTTGTTGGGCAGTTTCAATTAACTGTTGAAATCCTGGCGGTAAATTATCAGAAGCTGCTTGTGGTCTGTGTACTATATCAGCAATATTTATTGCAGAAAACGCAACATAGTTCGCTGCCATAAACCATCCTTGTCTCAGTTTACTTCCGGCTGCTGTCATTTGTTGAGCCAGATCCTCTCCAAAAGACCTCTTTGGTTTTGTACCGGTTTCAACTTGCGTAACTGCAACAGGTACTTCAGCACTCATATTTATACTCATAACACGTTATTTTTAAGCAGTTTTTAAAATTTGGGAAATATTTTGTTTCAATTCCGGTCTATCTGAAACGGTCTTATCTATAACCTTTTCCAGTTGAATTTTCTGTTCCGTATTAAACACATCAAGCAGTTCCTGCCAAAATTTATTTGACGCGTTCAGCCGTGCCTTTGTAGTAATACTATCAATATCAAATGAATTAGTTGCAGAGTTAGACGCCTCTGTTAATGAATCGCTGATAAATTGAGATGTTTTTGGTCCTGCTTGCAATTTTAGTTCTAACGCGCTTCGTTCGGAAGGTGTCAACTTGCCAAGAACCGCATCTATAACCGCTCCTTCATTTCGGATATGGTAGGTGAAACAAAGCTGGGTGGCTTGTGTATCCGTCAAACCACACGCTGTAAGGATATTATGGAGAACGGACAGATCATTGAACATGTATCTATTTTATATTATACCACCTGTTTCAAGTCTTGCTATTATTCAAATCTCACCGTAAATACGTGCGTCAGCGCAATTGCCAGGGCGTCTGCTGCATCATCCGGCTTCGGTACAACATCCAATTTCAATGTTTTTTTCACCATCTCCTGCATCTGTCTTTTGTCTGCCCGGCCAAACCCAGTTACTGCCATTTTAACCTGCAATGGAGTATATGAAAAGAAGGGGAATTTTCCTTCCGTAGCTGCCAATATTACCACCCCGCGTGCGTGTCCCACGATCAGGGCTGTTTTGGCATTGGTGTTGAAAAATAGTTGTTCAACGGCTACCGAACCCGGCCGGTACTTCCTAAGAAGAATCTTCATGTCCTGACTGATGACAAGCAACCTTTTTTCAAGAGGAGCATCTGATTTGGTCAAAATAGTCCCGTATGCTACCAACTGCACATGCTGTCCCACCCGTGATACAATTCCCCACCCTGTTGTTGCCAACCCCGGATCAATTCCCATCACTATCATAGCAAATGTATTTTAACATGAGGTAGGAGTTACGCAGTCTGTCGTGTTTTTGATTGTCATTCCCGCGCAGGCGGGAATCCACGCAGAACAAGAAGATGGATCCTCCGGTCAAGCCGGAGGATGACAGAGTGCGTAAGTCCTGGATAAGTATGTAATTATTCCTTTTTTCTCTCTTGACAAGGTTTGACGCTTGGTGATACTTTGTGATTAGGTTAATATATTTTTGACGGAGGAAGTTGCGGTTAGAGGTGGTAGTTACCTGTCCTACTAACAACTTACAACCTACAACTTATAACTTTTTATGTCTTTTGGAGACCAATGGCCGGATCTGTTGACTGTCCGGGAAGTCGCAAAAATTTTGCGGGTGTCACCGCTTACTATCAAACGCTGGGGCAAACGGGGCAAACTACCCGCAATCCGCATCAACTCCAGGGGCGACAGAAGATACAAAAAAGAAGCTGTCTTGTGGCTCTTGGGTTTGCAACAAAAAGGCGAGCTATAGAATTTCCTACATAGTAGTGATGCTATGGCATGTCGATTATGTAGAAAATATAGGTAGATTAAAAAATTAAATTGTAGCTTCTCCCTGCTTATTGATTATCTTCATGGGTATTGCGGTTGTCCAAACAAATTCAAACAACTGCTGCTGCATTTGGGCTAAGTGTTGATTATAAATCTCCACACAAAACTGGTCTGTTCCCTGGTAATTATACATCGTAAATACATCGTTATATATCAGACATTCAAATTTCATCTACA
>CAYHKY010000072.1:0-6280 GCA_964357355.1 uncultured Gammaproteobacteria bacterium
GCGGCTAAGGCTTTCTTCAACACAAATTTGGTTTGCGGTAATGGGCCTTCTGCTTCATCTACTAAAAGCAGCGCCCCGCTTGCCATATTTAAAACCCGTTCCACTTCCCCGCCAAAATCGGCATGTCCTGGGGTGTCGATGATATTGACTTTAATATTTTCGTAAAAGACAGCCGTGTTTTTAGCTAAGATAGTGATGCCTTTTTCCCGCTCCAACTCATTGGAATCCATGATCAAAGTTTCACCCATCTCCTTCTGGTTTTGGCGGAAAGTATGAGTCTGCTTCAGCATGGCATCTACCAGGGTGGTTTTACCGTGATCGACGTGGGCAATAATCGCAATATTTCTTATCTCATCCATAGAAAAAAGACACGACTTCCTCGTGCCTTAGGGTTATTTTAACATAATAAACTCCCTTCAACCAGCATCAAAAAGTGAAGAGTGTTAAAATGTGTCAAAGCTATCTTATGAACATCAAACTATTACTGGAACATGTCAAAAATCTCAAATCAGAAAGCGATATTGAACTGTATGCCAATTTTGTCACCGTATTACTTAAAAATACCAACATCCCTAAGCTGCTGAAGTCCAGCGAAAAAACCCACCAAATCATCAAGACATTAACAGGCAAAGACAAGAAACTCCCTATCACCTCGTTTTATAAAAAACAACCGCTTGCAATGCCTTCAGCCCAATTTTACGACTTGGTTCTACAGGAAAGGCAGATGTTGTCATTGAATAATGATAATGAATACGTCATCCTCCTGGCAACACTCAAGATGCTCCAAGACCTTGGTGTAAAAACTAATTATCAGGAAGTCGTCAAGGAAATTATGACCAACTATGTACACAAACTTGAGCCGGTTGTAGATGATTCCCCATTTATAGGTCGAAAAGAAGTTACGGGAGAAGCTATACGGGTTTTAAACCGCAGTGTCAGAAACAACCTAGTTATCGTGGGTCCCGGAGGAATCGGTAAAACTACTCTCGCTCAAAAAGTGATCGAAATGGCCAAAAACTTCAAAGTGTATGCTTTGCATCCGGGTAACGCGCAACTTTTTGACCAGATCATTTCGTTAATATCCAATACTGTTGGCAACAGGACGTTGTTTTTTTTGGATGAGTTTACGGCAATTGACCCGCAAAATATTTCCTATATCACCAAAAACAGTCAAGTTATCGCCACCAGTAATGATCAAGCTTACAGGAAATTTGCTGCAGATTTTCCCGAAATCGCATCTAAATTTGAGGTGATCGAACTAAGTGAACCTAAAGCTCAAGATATAAAGGAAATTTTGGAGTTCCAACAAAAACGGTTAACAAAATTGTTCCAAGTTTCCTGGGAAAACGCCATAACGGATGACATTTATAAACTTGCAAAACAATATATCCACCAGTCATTTCCGGCAAAAGCCATAACTTTGATTGAGGAATCCGCAATACTCGCAAAATCAAAAGGTAAGACGACCGTCACCCGGGACATGGTCAAAGCAATCATTTCTCAAAAAACCAACATTCCTGTTGGAGAACTTACTGAATTTGATAAAAAAGATCTTTCAAATTTACCCCTTAAGCTCAAATCCCGCATCAAGGGCCAGGATGAAGCAATTGCAAAAGTAGCCAGGGTAATCCAAAGGTCCAAACTTGGGTTTAAGAAAAAGTCCGGTCCGATCGGTACATTTCTTTTTGTGGGGCCCTCCGGTGTCGGTAAAACCGAACTGGCTAAAGCTGTCTCTGAAGCGGTATTTGGCAGTGAAGAGGAAATGATCCGCCTCGATATGTCCGAATTTGCCGAAGCCCACAATGTACAACGGCTTATCGGAGCTCCGCCGGGATATATCGGATTTGAAGAAGGCGGGCAACTCACCAATCCCGTACGCACCAAACCGTATAATTTGCTGCTTTTGGACGAGCTGGAGAAGGCGCACCCCAGAGTATTTGATATTTTTTTACAGGTATTTGATGACGGCCGTTTGACTGATGGACAGGGAAAAGTCGTCGATTTCCGAAATACCGTAATTATAGCTACAAGTAATGCGGCAACCGATGACATACTCGACCTGATTGAGGACGGCAAAACTCAATCTGATATTGAAACGGAAGTAAAAAATATCCTGCCCGATTATTTCAGAATCGAATTCATCAACCGGTTTGACCAAATTGTGGTATTTAACCAATTATCGCTAAATGCTTTATCCCAAATTGCCGTCCTGGAATTAAAAAAATTAAAGGCGGAACTTGCAAAAAAACAGATTGATTTTACAGTTTCGGACAAAACAATCGCCAAAATCGCGGGGGAAAGTTTTGACCCCAAGTACGGCGCACGTGAATTACTCCGGCTGATTGAAAACACTATTGAAAATAAATTGGTGGAAATGATCATGAGCGGAGAACTCAAGGAAAATCAGCTGGTTGAATTTTAACAATTATTCGCCTAAATTCCACACTTCGTCACCGAAGTTTTCGCCGGATTTAAATTTCTTCTTGGCTTCATTCAAAGTGTCGGCTGTTGCCGCCAAGTAACAAAGGATCTGCTTGCCGTTTACTTTTCTCTTGACCCAACCCGCATACAAAATACGTTTCAGCTTGGGGCGAACTTTATCCAAAATTTGCATAACAGAAGCAACCGGTATTTGGAAGGGAATTTTTCTGGGAACCCATGGCCTAACAATCACCCGAATATTTTTGATCCCGGTAATTTCGTCCATATTTTTGATGCTTAACGTCCTTTAGCAACTAGATAATTCCTGAAAAAGTGCGCAGCTGATATATGATCTGACGGCAAGTATCGGGTATCGGCAGAATTTAGGGCCACTGCAGAAACAACATGACCGTTTGACAAATATCGTCTGGATCTCACCTGCTTGGTTAAATGACGGGGATCCATATGTGCTAATGACTGATTCCCAAATGCATTTCTAGTTGCTGAAGATTTTACATGTGTACCCCGTGTTTCATATGTGCCTGTTTCGGATTGGCGTCCTATACTATTTTCTAATGCAAGAAGATCTTCATCCGCTTGTCCTGAATTGGCACTGATAACTACCGGTGTCGAAAAATCTACTCTCTTGGCTCCAACTGCTACATGGCTTACCTTATTACCAATATTCAATCCATCAGTATGTATCGCTTGAATCCGCTGTGGTGTGTGACCGGTTAATGCAGCTTTAGCCTCAGTTTTTCCTGCAAACATAAAATTCATGGCCTGTTTCAGGCGCTGGCCGACATGGTATGCGGATTTTTCGGACTGAGTTTGTGCTAATCTTTTGAAACCTGCAACATCCATTCTTTCTCTGCCGGGAAACTTTCTGGGAGTAACTTTCACTGTTTTACTTTCAGGGAATGGCTGCAATGAGGAAGTCTTCGTAATCGTCTGCTCGTTAATAATCGGGTCACGCGCCGATACTCCAGGTAGTTTTTCCCTATTTTTAAAAACTACCGGCAAAACGTTTTCAACTTTTGCGACATTTAGTCTTCCCAACACCGGGTGTTGGAAGCTACTACCCGCAGCAAGCTGCGGGGCATCATGTGTCATTCCCGTCCCGATCGGGAATCCAACTCTGGATCCCCGCCTGCGCGGGGATGACAGTTGGAGACGCGGGGATGACAGTTGGAGACGCGGGGATGACAGTGGGAGGCGCGGGGATGATAGACGTACCGCGGCAAGTCGCGATGAATTACTACGGGCAATATCATTAAAAAGATTTAAATTTCTTTTTTGTTTGCCGGAAATCATGGTGAGATCAATTCCGTGATCTTTTTGACTCCCTTGTCGTCTTTTAGGATCTACTTTCCGGTATGCGAAACGAAAAATTTCCTGAAACTGAATTTGGCGTTTATGTTTTTGCTCATGCTTACTTGCAAAAACTGCAAAACTTTTCTTGAGTTTTCTCTTTGAAATGTGTTTGTTGACCCGATCCGAATGATAATTTAAGATTCCGAAAAACATATTTACCGGAATGTTTCCGTAATAAATAGTATTTGGTTTTGAATTATCACGGCTTTTGTATCGGGCCGGAAGGTCTGAATACAAAACACCCGGATAAACTAAACCTCGTTTCGGTTGAAATGCGTCTTGGCTAATTTCATTTATTCTTTGTAATTGGGGTTGGGGCTTAGCTTGAGATCTCCATTGAACTAGAATCGGCTTAAAATTCATTTGTAGAAAGGCATCAGTACCGTCACTGGTTGCCGGGCAATTTACCTGCTCAACTTCCAGTTTCTGCTCTCCACTTGCTCCTGTAACTACCTTTAACTCACCTGCAAACCAATAGGGCTGAAGACCCAGTGAAGCCTTTTTTGCATCTCTTTGAGGAGCAGTAAAATAATCCCGGCTATTTGCAAAATAAAGCCCAACTTCTGTGAATTTTTCATGTAAAATGGTTAAATTTTTAACATTAATTCCATCAGGGCGGTCACCAGGTGAGGCTGCAACAAGCAGGGCCTGGACCAATAAATGCATTGCGTCTTGATGGGAAAATTCGCCCAAAACTGACCCGTCTTGGGAATATAAAGTATAAATTGTATCCGAAGCAGTTTTGCCTTTTTCACTGACTAACGCGGAACTTATTTGATTTGGATCAATTGCCGACAAGCGTTTATCTGCCTTGGAAGATCGTAATGTATATTCTTTTTTGGATTCAACAATTCCCCTTAAAAAGAGCAGCGACCGGGCTATTTCTGATTCATTAAAGGCCGGTTCTTTTGCCAATAACTTAAGATGTTCTATCATTAACCGATCCAAGTTAGCATTTATTGCTGCTTCAACCAGTGAAATTTTCCGGGCCGGTTCAGGGTCAAATCCCAAAGTCCCGGCACCAAGTTTGGCTAAATCCAGGGCATCAAATTTAGCGCTACCCGGCAATCGGCGCCTACTTTTGGGGTGATCATCCATCGCTTTCACGCCGCCATATGCCGCTCCCAATGCCAGTGAAATTCGGGCTGAAGTGCGCGTCCGGCTTTCAACCACAGGCGCCCGGACCATATCAATCTGCATTGCCGGCCGAAAACGCATACCCTCTCCCGCCCATATAGGCATCGGTGTTTCAACCGCCCGGGATTTAAGTGTTTCTAGAATTTGTGAAGATTGGGTTTCAGCTGGTTTGGCAGCTGTAATATGCGCCGTGATATGCGCAAAAAGTAAATCTATTGGACTTGCTCCCGGCATTCCGGTTTTTAGTTCGGGTAAGTTTGGAATTGGAGTGTGGGCTGATTGGGAATATTTCTGATCTGCACTATGAATTACTTGAATTTCAATGCTCATAATGTATTAACCCGTTCACCTCACGTGCAAAATGATCCGCCTGGGCAAAATTTGCACTATCTTCCTGATGCCATACGGGAAGAAAATAAGCTGCTAACTGTGCCCTATCATCATCGGTAATCTGATCTACACCACTTCTTAACGACCAGGTTCTTCCGGCAAACTCTCGCATAAGTTCGGCTTTTTGGATCATGTCAGTTTGTGTCTGTTCACCTCTTAATCCGGCTGCTTCAAGAACAACGCCGGTCCAAACTCTCAAACCCGCTTCCTCATCTCCCATTTTGTCCTTAAATCCATGTAACAACGATAGGGCTTCTGATACCCAAGCAGTGCTTATTAATAAACTCGCCTCATAATTAGATTCACCCACTTGAGGCCTTGAGAATGCTTGTATGTTTAAAGCCTGAAGTTTATTTTCTTCGTATCCGGGTAATGATCTTCCTGATTTATCCAAAATTATAAAACAAAACGCCGCGCCCCAACCCCAATTCAGGGCTTCCTCAGTTGTGGTAAATTGTTTGGGCATCATGAAACGTTCGTATGCATTGGCTGCCATAACATATATTTCGGGTTAATAATAAACTGCTCTCCGATTATATATCCAAGAGATTAAGAATAGATTAACACAAATATATAGTTTAATTTCCCGGCCTCACACGGAAATTCCCCAAGATTGGATGAAGTTGGATATTTTGGGCAGTGACACTGCCGTCAGAATTTTGGCTGCCCAATACGGCAACTTGATCCCCGACTTTTAGGGCTGCAGCACTGCTGGTAGCTGTTTCACTAACAGTAGTGCCAGCCGATAAAATAACAATTTTACTGCTGCCGTCACCCAATTTGACAGTCAAACTTTTGCCGTCAGTTGCCAGTATCTCTCCTTGAACCCTACCGTTATCCCCTCTGTTTGTGGCACCCCCAACTTGACCTGGTCGACCTAGAGCATTCCCAAATTGGCGGAAATTTGTCTGGCGTCTACTCTCCTGATATTTCATACCAGCAAAAAATCCTCCACCTC
>CAYHKY010000073.1:0-6263 GCA_964357355.1 uncultured Gammaproteobacteria bacterium
TTTCCGCAGTTTTTAATTTTAAAAACAAGGACTAACATGTCAAAATAAAATACCGAGGTGACAACCAGACACATTGGTCGACGCACCATAAATCCTGGAAAATAATCTTTAAGGATCCACCCTATTTTCAAAATGAAAAAGAATTAAACCTCATAATCCCCCAACACCGAGGGTTCCTGGACGAAGCCCTAAGCAAACACGTTTCCCGGAAACTGGGCCTCATGACCCAAACGGACGGATTCGTGTTTTTGACTTTAAACGGCGAGGACGTCGGCCTCTATTACCAAGTCGAACAAATCGGCAAAGATTTCCTGGAACGGAATCAAAAAGCGGAAGGCAACCTGTATGCTGACCGGTTTGGGGATGTGGCATGGAGCACCAGGTTGGACCTAATTAATCAAGTAGCCGACTGGAAAAAAATCGCCGCGTCGCCTGACTCGCCCGAAAACGATTATTCGGATCTGAAATATCTACTTGAAAAAATCGCCACAAACCCAACCCAAGGGTGGGATAAATTGCTGGGGCAAATCGTAAACAAAGATGCGTTTCTGGCATGGAACGCACATGCCATCCTCATGGGCGGTACGCACCAGGACAACATCCATAACCTGAAATTATATATGAATCCGGTAAACGGCAAAACCGAATTTATCCCTGATGACGAACGTTTCGACGGAGAGATCAATAAATTAAATTCAGCGTGCCAAACTTTGGATTTTTCGTACAATCAATTTTTTGACACCCTGCTTGCCCAACCGGAGTGGTTACTTGAACGAAATAAAATTGTCTGGAACTATGTGGCAAATCCGGAAATGATTGCCGAAGACTACGCTTTTTTTGATAATTTATATGAAACTTCAAAAAATGCCTACCGGCGCGGATCACGCTATTCAAGCGTTTTGCAATTTGAGTTTGCCTCCAGGAACACCCTGAAATTACTTCAAGAACGTTACCAACTGCTAAAAAATATGCTTAGCGACCCGCCTCGGCCGAGGGTGACTGCCGCAAGGAAACCAGACCTGATGCAAATCACCGTGAAGACAGCCGGTTTTACGGGATTTATGATCGAAAAAGTTGCCGCTGTCGATGGGAAAAATAAAAATGAATTCGCTCAAACAAAAGTAAATATCAGGATACTTCCCCAACTCGTAAAGACTGAGGGCAATTTCTGTAACTCATATAAATCAGAGGAGCACTCCTTCACCTTGCCCTTATGCGCCGATTGTCAAGACAAAGAACTCATCTTGGACATCAAAAATTTGACGACCGGGCAATCTGTCTTACCTGAAATCAGTTATGAATAAATCATTGCGCAGAAAATTTTTGGGTGGAATTATCGGAACAGTATTTAAGTTTCTGGCGGTGAACCTGGCACTGGGAATTTTTTTCGCGGATTTATTTCTACTCTTTGGCTTGCCGGCGTTTATCCAAAAAGCCAAGCAGGAGTTATATAAAGTTACCCAAAAAAAAGCATATCCCAAACCGGTTGACGACCGGACAGAGATCGAAAACCAAATTGTCGTAAATGAAATCCACCCTCTGAGGGGCGACTCTAAATCCTGCGCCGATAGCGGAAACAAAATTACGTTGGGACCGGGAATTGTGAAGATTTCAACTACGCTTATTATCGGGGAGGATTGCCCGCTCACTATACTCCCGGCAACGACGCTCGAATTTTCTCCCAAAACATCACTCATAACCTACAGTCAGGTAACGGCTATCGGCACGCCGAATTCACCGATCATATTTACTGCCGCAAACCCGCAAATTCCCTGGGGTGTATTTGCAGTCATATCGGCCCCGCAAAAAAGCGTTTTTTCAGGAGTCACTGTCGAAAACGGCAGTTTCGCCCATATAAACGGCATCTCCGCAACCGGCGCCTTATCTCTCCATGACTCAGACGCAAAAATTGACAATTCTGTATTTCGTTTTAACAGGGGCGATGATGGGCTAAACGTCAAATACGCAACCTTATCGATCTACGAATCGGTTTTTGCCAATAATGATTTTGACGGCCTCGACGTGGCCGCGGGGTCGGGTGATATCACCAACAATCAATTCTTGGAAAACGGAAACGATGCGCTTGATATTTCATTTTCCGCGGTAAAAATTTTCAAAAACCGGGTCAATGCCTCCGGCGACAAATGTATCAGTGTCGGCGAAAATTCAAAACCGGTAATTGCAGAAAACTATCTTGAGAGTTGCCAAACAGGCATCGCGGTCAAAGATTCGTCTGTTGCCGAAATAATAAATAATTCACTGGTTAAAAATGAAGTGGCAATCAATGTCTACAACAAAAAGGGGATTTTTGCGGGAGGACGGGCGCTACTTGAAAAAAACAATTTTGCCGGAAATGCAAAAGACACCCAAAAAGATGCGCTGTCTGATATCGTCAACCGTTAAGTAGGTTTGAATATAAATTAATTAAATTCCAGGAAATTTTTTCGATTGCATAGGTCTTTCTTACAAATATCAAGTTTTTTCTGATTTCCGCTGTCCGTAATTTCGGTGAATCTATGATCCGGGAAATTTCCCGGGCTAAGATCTGCGGTTGATTTGGATTGATCAATATGCCATATCCACCTAAGACTTCAGGTACTGCTCCGCTGTCGGTGGCAACCACGGGAATACCGCATCCCATGGCTTCAATCAATATTCTGCCGAACTGTTCCTGCCAGACTACCCGGCCGTGCGCGTCCAATAAATCCCCCGCCGCGTGCACTAAACAATCGGCGTTCCGGTAAACGTCCGGCAATTTTTCATACGGGATTCCGCCATCAAGAAATTCAACAAATCCGGACAAATTTAATTTATGCACAAGTTGTTCTAAACGATTTCTATCGGCTCCTTCCCCACAGATAATCAGCTTGAATTTTTTGTTAAATTCGTTTTTAAGGAAATGACATGCTGCAATTACTTCAGCAAAACCTTTTTCCGGTGTCAACCTACCCAGTGCCAGAATAGTAAAAACACCTTTTATTTTTTTATTTTTAGCTGGAGAAAATAATTTAACATCCAATGCCTGAGGAATTATGCTAATTTTTTTTCCGTCAACTCCTTCTTTGATTAAGACTTTTTTTGCAGCTTCTGTAATTGCCACAAAATGATCGGCATTTTCCAAAACAAAGTATTTATGCCGTTTCATTATTGGCGTATCTTCGTGTATAAAAGGGAGGTTGTCATTGGCGGTGACTACAACCGGAATATTTTTTCCTCCCAATTTCTCTTTTTGGGAAAATCTTACGGTTTGATACGAACAGGCCAAATATGATTCGATCGTGGAAATAAGCGAAACACCCGAGAGCGCCTGATCCAATCCGTAGAGGTATTGCGTATCTCCAAGTATCAAGCGCAATAATTCAATACCGTACCGGCTGCTGCCTAACAAATCTCCGGGACACCATAATTTGCTGACGGGAATCGGGAATCCGGGAGGAGGATATGGGTTGCCTTTTGAAGTGACCGCCAGCAAACTGAAATGCCTAAGAAGCGGCAGGTAATATTGGATTTCGCAGGCATTTAATGAAGTCCCCCGGACGAGAGCGATCAGTTTTTTATGCATATTTTGAGATTAAGGTCCTTTTTTTTGCCAATACACTCCGCCAACATGTGAGATAAAACGAATTTTTTCAAAAATTGAACCGCGCGACCGGAAATCCGTAACTGCCTGACGGCAAGCAGGGATCGTATAATAATCATCAATAATCACATATCCGCCCGGGGTTATTTTGGAATATAAATTGTCTAAAATATCCATGGTTGACTCGTACATGTCGCCGTCCGCACGAAGCAATGCTAAATGTTTGATGGGCGCATTGGGTAATGTGTCCTTAAACCATCCCTTGAGAAATTTGACCCGCCGATCAAGCAAACCGTATTTTCGGAAATTATTTTTAACTTCATCAACAGCCACCGCCAGAAATCCGACTTGATGCAAATCACTGGTGGCGTCATGTGGAAAATTATGTTTATTTGGCGGCGGCAATCCAGCATATGAATCAGCTACCCAAACGGTGCGGTTTGTTTCCCCAAAGACTGTCAGTACGGCTTTCATGAAAATACTGGCGCCTCCCCGCCACACCCCTGCTTCGATCGTGTCGCCCGGGATTTTTTTCCGGATAATATCCCTAAGGCAGAATTCAATCACATCCAGGCCTTTGATACCGATCATCGTATGTGCAAAAGCAGGCCAGTCGCTACCTATTGCTCTCTCCTTTTTGACAAATGGTTTCCTGTATGTCAACTGCAAATTCCACCTTTTCAAAAAATTGGCTACCTGCAGGCCACCTATTTTTTGCAGCGCCAAAGCAGCGCCTGTTTCAAACTCGCCGTAAATGTAATTGGTCAAAACCAATTTCAGCAAATTGAGGTAATAATCTTTAGGGAATTTTTTGTTGGTCATCTGTTTTGAGGTTATTCTAACTTAAATCCGGGGCAGCGCAACAACCACTAACCGTTTCTGGTCAAATGTGCCGTCACAGGTATACAGCGTCAACCGATCGCCGCCCGCAAGTATCGCATTTACGTCCCGGGGTGAAACGCTCTGCTTTTCGGAAACAATATAATGATACTCCCGCCCCTCATGGGAAACATCAATCTGTGCTCCCACTTGTAATTTGTTGAGTGAGCCGAAAAGGCCTTTTCGGTTGTGGGCATAAAGGATGACGTTGCCTTTTCCGGGTTCGGCTGACGTAGCCAGCCATGAAGCCTGTGTCTCAAACAGTGTCCAGCTGTCTCCTGTTATAGTCGCTTCTGCGACTCCGAGAGTCAGATCAAGTGCGGGGAAAGCAATTTGAGTCGGGGCCTTCCTGGATACTGAATTTGCGGGCATTTCGGGAACCGTGTCTCCCAGGGGCGTAAGTGTGGTTTTTTCAGTTTCAGAGGCAAGAACAGGGAATCTGGCTAAAATGCCGCTAATTGCCCAATTTATTCCCGGATAAATCCGCAACACGAAGGCTGCAACCAGTACCGCCACCAGCAAAATAAATACTCCCTGCAGCAGCGCTTCATTCGCCCTCGTCATATTTGGCCCGCGCCAGTTTTATGCCTACCAACATGACGAAAATTCCCAGGCTTCCGGAAATTATGAAACGCGCCGCGTCGCGGCCGGCGCTCGTTGAACCCAAAACTGTCGCACTCCCTAAGACCGCACTTTTTGTAGATTCATCTGTGCCGCCGGTACCGGCTGTTTGGGGAGCAGCCGAAGGAGCAGCCGAATTTACCGGAGTTGCCGCAGGTGAGGTAGTGGGTGTAGGTGTTGGTGAACTGATAACCATTGGTGAACCGGCAGGTGTAGCGCTGGGGGTCGCCTCTTGGGCGAACACATTACCCGTCAATACCGGTGCGAGTACGAAAAATAGTAATAAACGGTATTTCATTACGTATATTCAGGTTACTTTATTGATAACACTTTCGTCAAGTTTTTACCTTGCAATCCGTCAGCTGACGGATTTAAAGGTAAGATCAAACTGTATACCCATCTTGCTGGTTTGTCCCGATTTAATCGGGACTAAAGCAGCTTAGAGGGGTATATGGCCGCCTGCCTGCCGGCGAGGCAGGGAACAAATTCAAGTATGCAGACTATATCAATTTAGTTTTCCTCATCCAAGTCCGGAGCCTCTTTTGGCATCCCCGCAGGCTTTTTTTCCATTTTCTCCATAAATATCATTCCGCGTTGCCTGACGAGAAGCACTATCATTGTGGCAAATGTAAAAGCGGTCAAAGCCCAGCCGAACTTCACTCCCAAAGGATGCGCATAAGTCAGCGTGACCTGCTGTTCACCTGGGTTTTGCGGTTTAATCAAAATAAATCCCAACGGATCAGCTTTTATTTCCAAATTCTTCCCCCGGCCGTCCCGCGCGTGCCAACCGGCAGCATACGCCATTTGCACCAATATCAATTCCCCGCTTTGGAGATCCCCGCTGATCTGGTACTGCCCGTTTTTGAGGCTCTTTAATTTAAGCACGCTGCCGCTGGCTTCCAGATTTTCAACATAAGCAAATATGGGTTCTTTGTCGATAGCGTTTTTGGGCTTTTCTAGTTTGGAAATTCCCAGAGGAACAGCTTTGGCCAAAGACGTGTTGACCAAAGGCACCCGGTAGTAACGGTCGCCTGACTTTTCCTCCACAAATTCCAAAACTTCATCAAATTTGGCAGCCGGAACTTTGAAATCCCGATACATCTCCCGGGGGCCGCTATAGACGAACCAACCTACATTGGCAATTTTTAACCACGCAAGACTGATATCTGCGTCTTTACCATTT
>CAYHKY010000074.1:0-6134 GCA_964357355.1 uncultured Gammaproteobacteria bacterium
GCGGATCAGTCTAGAAGGAGTTATGGCCTCACAAAATCAAGCAAGTTGGCTATAATCGCGTAAAGCCTTAATTCTAATGGTTTAGGCTATATCTTAACATGAAAAGGAATATAGTCAAATGACTCGGTAAGCTAAAGATCTGTCCAGGGTACAATCTCACAAGAAAGATCTCATCTCTGGCACTTCGGACAATAATAAGTCCCCCGTCCTCCCAAAACGATCTTCGATATCACTCCTCCGTCTTTTCTAAGACATTTCACACTTTCACGATCGTATGTTCGGAAATGTTCCTGATAATGTCCACCTAACCCATCAAGATTTATGTATTTTGCATCTGAAGCTGTCGCACCACCATACTTAATCCCCTCACGGAGAACTTTTATCAATCCTTCTTTTAATCTTTTTGAGTCTTCAGATCTCAAAGAATTAGCCTGCCTTTCCGGATGAATTTTTGCCTCCCATAATCCATCGTTAGCATAAATATTACCCACACCGGAAATGATGCTTTGATCCATTATTACGAGCTTGACAGCTTTCTTCCGCCTGGTAATAAGTTCGTGAAACTTCTCATCTGATAAATCCCAAGGTTCTTTGCCTAATTCTTTAAGGAACTTGAGTTCCTGAAGTAATTTTGAATCCAGTATCTTAATCCAGCCAAAAATCCGCTGGTCATTGAAATACATCTTGTTCCCGCCATTGAAGTGAAAAATCGCCCGCGTATGCGTACTCGGAAGAGGCTTGACCCAATCTTCTGTCGGATGACCCCCGACAATCCTACTGCTCGATTCCCTCTCAATTCCAAGAAAGGGATTAGGGTGAGGTTCAAATATCAATTGTCCGCTCATTTTGAAATGTATCGCCAAATGAAGGTCATGGGTAAGATCAATAACGAGCATTTTCCCGAACCGCCTGACCCCGGTGACTTTATTACCTAGAACCAAACTTACATCTCCAACTACTGACTTGGGATGAAGTCTTTCCAGTTTTTCAATCACATTCCCCACCAAATGCTTCTGCAACTGGATTTTGACAGTTTCTATTTCAGGTAATTCCGGCATAATGTAGGCTGAAATTAGTATTACTCAGATAAAATGCATTATAATACGCAGTTATTCTATGACAAGGTTAAAAATAGCACAACTTAAGAATACCGCCAAACATGACGCGATTGCTATTGCTATAAATAGATATCTTAATAATTCTCAAGGGCATTACTCTCTGCAAGATCACGAATTCGGGGCTCAACTCGCTCTGGGTCAGGCCAGAAAAGCATTCTTATCTGGAAATTACGGCATAGGCGCAGCGTTATTTGTAAAAAAAAATGACCGGACGGAAATTTATTTAGGACAAAATAAAGTAGTCACGGGCAAACCATCTGAACGTTTTAACACTCATGGGGAAACAGATGCAATAAAACATTGGCTTTTAGCAATCGAAAAGAAACGTAAACCCCACAAAGTATATCTTGTAACAAATAAACAGATCGGAGTTTGGCTTTATACGAATTTAGAACCGTGTCCCAAATGCGAAATGGAAATTACAATGCTTCTAACGATTGCAAAAGAATACCTGAACCCAACCGCCACAATCCATTGTATTTGTACTGCTACGGAAGGTATGCTCACTCAAGACCAAGGAGTAAACACGAGTAACGGAAGCGCCCACGCGGTGGGAAAAAAACATCTTACTACACCCCTTATTTGGCGCAGCATCCAAAGAGGTTATTTTTCCGGACAAAAACCAATTGCTCACCCGCCTGTAAAATTTTCCCTTCTTAATACCTCGTCACAGGCATTGGAAAAACATGAACCGCCGGGAGCTTATATTCACACTGGAGACACTGAGTTGGTAAATCTCAGTTGGGATATTTTTAATAAAACCCGGGAGAAAATTGATAAATATCTGGCCGGTGATTAAGATGCATGAATTTACGCACTCAAGTATCGCATAGCTTCCTCATGTAACAATCGCGCCTTCTGCCACAACTCATTAGCATTGGGAATCGTAAGTCTGGCTTCTAAATATCTCAGATCCCGTTCAGACATGCTTCCAAAAGATTCAAGAGTTGGGATATAAACAGCAATTAACCGTCGGCAAGTGTCTTCCAGTATTCTTTCAGAATGTCCATTTCGAAACCAGTATTCACAAAAATCCCTGTTTGCCAACAATTCTCCGAAAGGATGACTTGATCCGGAAGATCGAAGAGAAAGGTATTCAACAGGAACGATTTCTCCGGTTTTTTGTTGTATCCGAAAAAATTGCCTGCGCTCAACCAAACCTGTAGAAAACAAATGATGCATCAAGCTGTCAAACTTGTATTCTTCATCACTATTGGTCCGTACTTCTCTATCTTGAGTAAACAATTTATAAAGACCTTCCAAATGCCTGGGAGTTATAAAAGGATACTGATGTAAAATCTCAACTAATATACATAAATCATGTTCTCTCCATCTTTCCAGTTGTTCATACTCTTCTGTTTCGCGAGACACAAACACACCTCTTTTTGCTAAATAATTAACCGCGTTGTTGGGAAGCAGGAAAAATAATTTTCGTAATATCTCAATACCCCTGGATTGAGATTTTCCCATTTTGATTTCATGTGCCAGAAGTGTGCCATCGCTGGCTGAATGCACCAGTTTCCTGTGTCTATCTGCATTTTCAATCACATTAGGCATTGGCCGTCCGTAAGCTTCTAATGTTGCGCCTAATCTTCTAATATCCACAGCGGTCAAAGAATATTCTGCGGAGATATAAATTTCTTTACCACCTGAAGTTACGGAGACGGGTATATTAACTTTCAATTGAGTGGCGGCTGTGTCAGGCAACCTGATTTCGAAAGGTACAATACTTGATATGCTTAATTCGTCTTCAAAAATACCCAGCATGTCAAGAAACGCCTCAACTTCTTTGCCTTTGTTTGCCGGATTTTCAGCTTTCATTACCCTCTCTAACCCGTCAATTGTGTTTCCAGATAAATATAATCTCATCTGTCGCTCCTGAAATTCTTTTTCTCTTCTTTTATCCGGTCGCGGTCCGGCAACATCAGCTCCGGTAGGTTCAACTACCATGGCAACACTGGACAACATCTGTTCAAATTCTTCCGGAGTCTTGTTTTTCCATTTTGTAAGTAAATACAACCCACTAAATTGCAAAAAGCGAATTGCCTCCCAAGGGTTTTTATCAAACATGACAGCCATTTCCTGAGCAAAAAGTAATTTTCGTTCAGGATGAATTCCGATTCCATAAATCGACAGCTCCCGTACCCTGGCATTTAGTTCAAACAAATTCCACAGTTGGGGCCAGGTGAAATTAAAATCAGGTACGGATAATGCCTTAACAAATTTACTTTCTCTATCCCTTGTCCAAATAAACCCCAAATCCATGCATATCCGCATTCTCGCCATACGCACCGGGCTTTCCGTCAAACGTGCAGCTTTTCTGCTTTCTTCAACAGCCGGATTTATTTTTTCCGGTTTTATAATCAGTTCGTCCTGAAACAGCATGCTTTCAACCGCCCGTTTTGGTATAACAAATCTAATATCGTGATTTTCTTCCGGATAAAGATGGACACTTCCTCCATCCTGACCATTAAAGGTCATACCTCCACGTAAGTCATCATCCATTTCTTCGGCGTTTTCCGGTATATTTCTGGCTTCAACATGGTAAATCCTGTTTCCTAGAGTCAGCACCCCATTTTCTTCAATCTCAGCACTCCGGTCATAAATCCACATGCTGAAAATGTCAATTTTTGGGTTATGTGGAAGCGGTCCACCAATGAATCGAATACGAATATATTCGTTATAAACAACATCAAATGTCGCTCCATGATAGTCTCTTTGTATTTTTGTATCTGCTGAAGATCCTTCTGTATTCAGATCGGTTATTTTATGCATACCGTTCTGTTTGAGTGTGTTATGTAACCATGCTACGATATCACTCATTTTGTTTCCATTGACTCCCCATTTCATATCTAAATCAGCATCTCCGCCCAAGGATTTATAAAATCGTGCTGCTTCTACCCTCCCTGCTGCCGTACACGCTTTTTCCGTTCTGGCATATTTTGGCCGCAAATCCCAATGCCATGGTGGTAACCTGCCCTCGCCTTCCACTTGCTGAGTTACAAAATGATATGTCAACGCTTGCGCAACTCCGGATATCAATTCTCTGTTTTGGATAAGAGGACATTTGAGTATGGTCGGAAGAAACTTCTCAAGTACAGAATTTAACTGACTTACAGCTTCGAGGCTTTCAGGCTGATATTCGTTGAGTCTTTGTATATAACCGGGAATATATATATTCATGAAAAAATCGAAAAAACTTCCTTCTGTAACTACTTCTTCTGACCTCTCCGGATTAACTTCCCGAGTTTTGGCATTTTTAAACAAGTTCCCTGGACTACGCTTGAAGATATCCTCCGTGGTTATAGGAGTTAGTGTACGTTGCTCAATATTTAACACATTGTTTAGGAAAGCTTTAGCAGGTAGCCTTTCCCCCGAACTGATTGTAATAGTTTTGGCGAAAGTGAAAGGTGTTGTAGCCGGCGGCGTACTCTGGCTATCAATTGATCGATGGCCCAATCGGAAAAATGTTCTTGTGTATTAGTCGGCCAAATATGTTTGGCCAACTCATCCCGCGAAACTACATCTCCCTTTTTTTCCAGAAGTATTTTTATCACCCTATATTCTTTTCTGGAGAAAAACTTATCCAAAGGAACTTGATTTAGAATGATCCGGTCATTTTTAAGAGATAATTGAGTAGCGGATTTGTTGCGATTCAAAATAAATTCACCGTATAATCCAATCAGACATTTGTTGTTGTTGACTACATTCATTTTTTGTAAATAAATTAAGCTGTGTTTTTCTTCTTCCGTATAATTTTCATGTCCTCTGGCAATTTTAATTAACACTTCCCGTTCACTCTCGAGTAATTGTTGAAAAATAACTTCCAAACGGAATTTCAATCCTTCTTCAGGGTACAACGGATATGTATACGCTTCGACCTCCCGCTGCGCTTCTTTCAATAACCAGAAATGGCCACCGCAATCCTGAAGAATACGGTTTTCGATATCCTCCGTAACTTTCATGTTCCATTTATTTTGTAAATACCTGATAAAATTAAGCGAATCGGTTGGAGAATATAACGGGTAATAAAATATATTCTGATACAGTCTCATTGAATCAGGTAAGTATGGCAATACACTAGGATGCATAACATCTTGCTCGCTGAAGCTTAAAATGGAGATTAAAGAATTATAGTCATTCACTAACGATGAAATTGCATTATGAGCCGGATTTCCTTCAGCGGACCACAACTTTTCAATCATCGGCACAACAAGAATTAGCTGTTTTTGGTTATCCTTCAAATAGACGAACCACTGTTCAAATGTCAACTGGCGCTGAAGCAGGTGTGAATTATTTAGCCTACCTGCTATATGATTATGTAAATCACGGCGATCCTCAAGATCCTGCAAACCAAACTCGAAATCCAAAAAAATATATTGTGAAATATCTCCTAAAACCTGTTTCATTTCTTCAGGATTTTCCAGTAACTGTTGGATTCTGAGCAACCGATCAGTCTTAGGAAAAAATACCACAATAACATTTTCTCGACGTTTGATTGCAATCAACCATTTAGTAGACTCTTTTTTGAATTGATCTGTAAAAATTAAAGGGTAATTCATTTGCATAAATTTAAAGAAGTATAACAGACTATCTGTTTTCTGACAATATTTTGTCAGAAAACAGATATTTGAAGCTATTTTCACAGAAGTAATCAGCCTTTAAAAAGATATTGATAAAAAAATGTCAGATATAATATCAAGCAGTATCTATTGATTTAATTGATAATCTTTTTAGAAAGGAGGTGAATAAGAATGACAATCCTTTCTTCTGCCCCAATATTGTTTTCCAGAGACCTCTGGGCTTATCAAGTCAGACAAGAATCAATCAGAAGTCATTACCGGAGAGAGGAAGTAAAACATGGACCTATCCAACACAAAACCTATGGCAAACTTAAAAACCAACCAGACTGAGGACAAAGACACAAAAATAGATGTTGTGTGGCTGGAAACAGTAATTAGGGAAGACGGACGAAATCTTATCGTTACGTACCCTCAAAAAGACTTATGAATGTAA
>CAYHKY010000075.1:0-6130 GCA_964357355.1 uncultured Gammaproteobacteria bacterium
CAAAGACGACATTATCACTTTGCACTAACAGCAACTATCTTCTACCTTGGCGAAGAGGGTGTGTGTGTGGTAAAATGCCAATACTGATATGCACTATAAATTAATGGTGGTTGTGGATCCGGTGGCTGATGAGGGGGAAACGCAGCAGAAATTGACCACCCTTCTGAAGAAAGAAGGGTTTGTTGTTTCTGACGTTGTCCCGTTGGGCAAAAAAGCACTGGCATATCCTATTGCAAAGAAAAACGAGGGATTATATTTTTCTTTTCGCCTTGAAGGCAAAGTCGATCCTAAAAATTTTAGTGCAAAATTTCAGCAAGAGGCGTCGGTAATCAGAACATTAGTTTTGAAAGAACGAAAAATTAAAATTAAAGCAAAAGTGAAACCGCAGGCGGTAGCAGCAATTCCTAAATAAAAGAGTATGTCTGTTCGATCATTAAACAAAGTATTGCTTATAGGGAACTTGACCAGGGATCCGGAACTTAGATACACTCCCTCTGGTACGGCAGTATGTTCGTTTGGAATTGCCACCAACCGGAGTTGGACGACTGAGGCTGGTGAGAAAAAAGAGGAAACAGAATTCCATCGGGTAGTTTCCTGGAACAAGCTAGCCGAACTTTGTTCGCAGTTACTGACCAAAGGGCGCAAAATTTATGTTGAGGGCAGGTTGCAGACTCGGACTTGGCAAGCCCAAGACGGAACACAGCGGACGAGCACTGAAATTGTCATCGACGACATGATTATTCTGGATAGTAGGCGTGTTGAAGGTGATGCAGGCGGGTTTAGACCGACAGCAGGCGGGATGACTCAGACGGTTATGCCAGCGAAAAATACCAGCGGTGCTACTATGACAACGGCTTTACCAAATGACCAAACGGGAAAGACGTCTGTATCTCAAGCTGCCAGCGATACAACTCTGGAACCTAGTACCAAAAAGCCAGTTGGAAACGAGGATGTAAATCCTGACGATATACCGTTTTAATTTTTTTAAATAATTATGGCATATCAAAAACGAAAAATACTTAGGCCGGTTCCCAGAAATTGTCCATTTTGCGATGGGGGAACCCAACCAAATGTAGGGGAAGTCGAGAATATACGCCGGTATGTCAGCGAACGCGGAAAAATCCTCTCCCATGCGCGAACAGGAATTTGCAGTAAGCATCAACGTCATCTGTCGCGTGTCATCAAACATGCCCGGCATTTGGCACTTCTTCCTTTTATCAATAAAGTCTAAATTGTTTATCTTTTACGAATCAACTGCTCATGCATAAACAAGCGCATATCACGCTCCGGTTAAAACCCGGAGACAGCTCGCAAGTGTCTAAGGGAGATAAAATACGCGAAGGCGATCATCTCATCACTTCAGGTGGAGATGAAATCGATGAATTCAACCTCTCAACTCTTTTAGGCATCAAAGCTCCCAAAGTATTTGATTTGCTTGTAGTCAAACCCGGGGCACAACTTCACAAAGGAACTGTAATTGCTAGACGGGGGAATCTGTTGTCACGTTTAGCGTTAAAGGCGCCTGTTACAGGTATATTTGTAATTGTAGATCAAAATAAAGGACTGGTAGGGATCAAGAGGTCCAAACCGGAAATTCATGTAAACGCGTGGTTTGATGGTAATGTTACTGAAGTAACCGAAGATAAATTAGTCGTTATGGTTGAAGGTATTGCTATATCCGGCACGAGTGGTTCCGGTGATCCGGTGTCAGGCGTGCTTACATTTGTGGGTGAAACAGAAGGGTTTGCCTTGCCGAATGATTTGGAAACACGTATTATAGTTGTCAGAGAGGCAACAGGGGGTTTAAGTGCCAAAGCAGATGTGTTGGGAGCTATGGGAATTGTCACCGGGACAGATCCTGATAACATTAAACTTCCTTTTTTAGTGGTATCTGACATAGATGCGCTTAAAAAATACGATGGGCATGGGGTTGTTCTTTTAGGATCAGAAAAGCAACTTTTGCTTCTGCATCCCACAAAGGCCTCCTCCAAACACACATTATGAAACTGCATTTTTCAATAAATTCATCAACTCTTCGCAAAGGCGCGTTCTTTTTGTCGGCGCTCGTTGTAGCCGGCAATGTTGGGTATAGATTGGGAGCTAGGGCTATTTCTCAGGGAACTTCAAAATTACCCCAAGTTATCGTTAATCAGCAGACACCGGCGACTCGCGAAGTTGATTTTGCACCCTTTTGGGATATCTGGAGCAGGCTTGAAAGCCGGTATATCGATAAATCAAAAATCGATCCCCAAAAAATGGTCTATGGAGCAATATCTGGTATGGTAGCCTCACTTGAGGATCCGTATACGGTTTTTTTACCACCACAGCAAAACCAGGAATATAAACAGGATCTTAACGGGACATTTGAAGGTATCGGCGCGCAACTTGGAGCCAAAGACGATAAAATCGTGATCGTATCGCCTCTAAAAGATCATCCTGCAGAGAAGGCGGGTTTGAAACCTGGTGACTGGATTGTCAAGGTAGATGGTGCCGAAACACACACATGGACCGTTCCCCAGGCAGTTGCCAAAATCAGAGGCAAGCGCGGATCAGAAGTTATTTTAACGATAGCCAGGGAAGGAAATGAGAAAACATTTGATGTTTCAATCAAACGCGACAAGATCACGGTCAAAAGTGTTGAGGTGGAAGTGAAGAGTGCCGAGGGTGAATGTGCTTTAACAAGTTGCAAAGTCGGTTATCTTAAATTGTCACGTTTTGGAGATCAGACGAACGATGAATGGAATTCAAGTATAAAAGAGTTGCGTAGCTTGTGGCAAAAGGAAAATTTACGCGGGTTAATTCTGGATTTGAGAAACAATCCCGGAGGGTATTTACAAAGCGCTATCTATGTCGCCTCAGAATTTTTGCAAAATGGAGTCGTCGTCGTACAGGAAAACAGCGACGGGACCAAAGAAACATATTCAGTCACGCGTGTGGGGTCAATGATTGGGGAACCGGTCATGGTGCTGATAAATAAAGGCAGTGCCTCTGCTGCAGAAATTGTGGCAGGAGCCTTGAGGGATCACGGCCGAGCCAAAATGATAGGCGAGACGACCTTTGGTAAGGGATCCATCCAACAACCCGAGGATTTGCCGGATGGTTCGGGTATCCACATCACGACTGCCAGGTGGATACTGCCAAATGGTGAATGGATCGACAAAATTGGGATTAAACCTGATATAGAAGTAAAAAATCCCGAAGGTACAGATTCGGCTGATTTACAACTTAATCGGGCGATAGAGGAATTGATAAAATAATATATTATGTTGCGTATTAGGCGTTTTTGTCTAATGAAGCTTTTCTGGCAGCAATTGCAGTTGCGACGTGTTGGGCGACTAATGTTGCCAGTAAACAATGATGTTCAGTAGCTTTATTAGCATAATTATTCAAAGCTGCCTCATATGCAGATAAATCTTTAAAATCAGTTTTCCCCGGTCCAATACCATAATTTGCCTGTGTCCAAAAAGATAATAAAATTGCGCACCCCGTTTCTCCCAAAATCGCAGGATTACACATGTCTTGGGAAAAACCACAATTCTGGAGAGGATTGTCGGTATAAGTCAAGCCATTAGAAATAGGTTGTAACTCACTCATAATAATTGTAAAATTTTCTACGCTCAAATATAAGGAAAATTATTCGTATTTCGTTTCGAGCAAAATTTTTAAACGCAGTATTATTATAGGTTATATTAAGTATTTGTCAAGCTGGGGTAAATCAAGATTTTTCTCAGCCAAAATTCAGCTTTTGTAGTTATATTATTGAGAATTGACAGGTATTTATGCTACACTCATACTTTATTGTCATTCGTTACTATGTTCAAATCTTCACGTAATTTATTACTTACCGTTGCCCTGATTATTTCAATTTGGTACGGTATTTCTTCAGGAATACTTGGGTTTACATGGAAGGATGTCGGGGAGAGGATCAAATTTCCTCAATTACCCAAAGTTGAAGTAAAACAGCCAATTACCGAAAAACAGGTAAAAATTACCAGTGAAGAATCGCTGATTATTGACGTTGTTGACAAAGTATCTCCATCTGTAGTGACTGTGAGTATTTCCACGACCCGGCAAATGGGTCGGATGTTTCAAATCGATCCGTTTGATCCGTTTGGCACCTTTCGGCAGCAACCCGGAAAAGAGGAAAAAGTTGAACAGGATATCGGGAGCGGTTTTGTGTTGACCCAAGACGGATTGATCGTGACCAACAAGCATGTGGTAGGAGAATCAAATGCCAAATACCGGGTGATTACCAAAGACGATAAATCATATGATGTGGAAAAAATCTATCGTGACCCTGCAAATGATTTGGCAATTCTCAAGATCAATGCCACCAACTTGCAGCCGATTGAGATGGGTGATTCGAGTGGTATCAAAGTCGGACAAATGGCTATTGCTATTGGCACAGCTCTGGGTGAATTTCGCCATACCGTCACTACTGGCGTGATCTCCGGATTGGGTCGGGGTATTACGGCAGGAAGTCCGTTTGAAGGATTTGCGGAGAAACTTGACAATGTGATTCAAACGGACGCGGCAATAAATCCCGGAAATTCAGGAGGCCCGTTGCTTAATTCCTCAGGTCAGGTGATCGGCGTCAACACAGCCGTTGCTCAGGGTGGTCAAAATATCGGTTTTGCTTTGCCGATCAATGTTGTTAAGGAAGGGCGCGATAATTTTAACAAAACCGGCCAATTTTCCCGGCCTTACCTGGGTATCAGGTATTCGACTATCACCAGAGATCTAGCTCTCATGAATGAAGTGCCGGAAGGAGCGTATGTGAGGGAAGTGATACAAGGAGGTCCGGCAGAGAAAGCCGGTCTAGAGGCGGGTGATATTATTACAAAAATTGACGGTTTGCGCATGTCCGGTGCAGACGGTGAAGTAGCCAAAGTGATCGGGGGTAAAAAAGTGGGTGACAGCATCTCTTTAGAATATTGGCGCGAAGGTCAATCAAAAACTATAAATGTTACCCTAGCCGAGTTCTCGGGATAACGCCTCATTTTATACATATGCCATTCAAAGCAATCGGAAACGGACTTATCTTTGACGCGAGTACCAAAAAGCCAATGTCAATGCCTGACGGGGAACTTGATCTGGATTCAGGTAAACAATACTATTTGGTAGTAGGTACAGATAGACTAATTAAACCGATTTATGCTGAAGTAAAAGTTAAAGGAGAGGAGTTATATTTTAGTTTGTACCATGAATTACTTTTATTGAGGTTGGAAGGTCGATTATCGACCACTAGGGACGGAATGCTGGAAGGGAAAGAAGTAACATTTGCCCATGCCAGAAATGAGAAATTACACATGACAGTTCGAAGAGTGGAAAGTCGATAAAGATAAGATGACTTGGAAGTATTTTTAGAGGTTTGTAGTGAGTAAAGCTTCCGTAACTTTTCCCATTTTTCCTTCAACGATATCTTCGAGGTTATGCCAACTTTTATTTATCCGGTGGTCGGTGACGCGGTTTTGCGGAAAATTATACGTGCGTATCTTTTCAGCTCGTAACCCACGTCCGATTACCGATCGTGCGCCTTCGAGAGTTGCTGCCCGTTTCATTTCTTCCACTTCCCAGAGTTTTGCCCGAAGTATTGAGAGGGCAACAGCGCGATTTTGAAATTGGTCGCGTTCTGTTTGGGCTGCAGTGATAATCCCTGACGGTTTGTGTTTTACTCTGGCAGCCGAGGAGACTTTGTTCACGTTTTGGCCGCCTTTGCCACCGCTTCTGTAAAATTCCCACTCCAGATCTTCCGGCCGGATATATATTTCAGCTTCGGGAATGTCGGGTAATACGGCAACTGTAGCAGTTGAGGTGTGGATCCGTCCTGAACGCTCGGTTTTAGGGATTCGTTGTACTCTGTGAGTGCCTGCTTCGTATTGGAGCTTGGCAAAAACCTGAGGACCCTTCATTCGAATTGTATTCTCAGCCAGTTGCTCAACACGCCAGCCAGAAATATTAGCATAGCGGGTATACATGCGCATCAGGTCAAAAGCCCAGATTTTAGCTTCAAGGCCACCCGGACCGGCACGGAATTCTAAAATTGTGGTATCTTGGTTCATTGGATGAATTTGGTATAGCCTACATACTTGAATTTGTTCCGGCCATATACCCCTCTAAGCTGCTTTGA
>CAYHKY010000076.1:0-6102 GCA_964357355.1 uncultured Gammaproteobacteria bacterium
TTGACAAAAGCTATCTGTATGTATTTATCTCTACTCATGAAGCTTACCCTAAGATATTTCTGACTCGTAAACCGAAAGAAATTGAAAATGCAAAGTCAGCCAAAGTAGAACGTTTTGGTAATCTGCGCGGAGTTTATTATGGACCTTTTCCCTCCAGTCGTACCATCCGCAAAGTCCTCAAATATCTACGGAGAATTTTCCCTTACTGTCAACAAAAAAGCCTGGGTTTACGCCCGTGTTTTTATAGCCATATTGATCTTTGTTCTCCATGTCCCAGTCTGATTGAAAAAACTGACTTGCCTCAAAAACTAGTTCTACGCCGGAAATACGTATATCAATTAACATGCATCAAACGCATATTTGAAGGTAAACTTACTTTTGTGCAAAAATCTTTGGAAAAACAAATGAACCTGTTTGCAGATTCACAACAGTACGAACAAGCTGCTCTAATAAGGAACCGGTTGAACACGCTCCGTTCACTTTCCAGAGAAACTCATACCGCCGAGTATTTAGCTGACCCGCAGTTTTATTTCAAACAACAAACAGAAGTTTTAGAAAATTTACGCGACTTACTTAAACCATATATTCCGGAGTTAGATTATCCTTCAAGGGTCGAATGTTTTGATATTTCTAATTTCCAAAGCAGCCATGCGGTTGGCTCCCAAACAGTCGCCATAGATGGATTGCTCGAAAAAAGCGCGTACCGCAGATACCTTGTCAAACTTAATCAGCTGCCTAATGACACTGCCTGTCTTAGGGAAGTCCTCACTAGGCGGCTTTCACATACTGAGTGGGACTTTCCACAACTGATGGTGATTGACGGCGGCAAACCGCAAGTATCTGTTGTGACAAAGGTGTTGAATGATATGAATTTGGCATTCCCGGTTATCGGGTTGGCCAAGCGTAAGGAAGAAATTGTTGTTCCCGTAGGATCTCAGTTCAAATTGATTCAACTGCCCAAAAGCTCTTCCGTTCTTAAGTTTTTACAATCATTACGCGATGAAGCACACCGGTTTGCAGTTACATACCACCGGAAACGCCGAAATATGCTACATTAATAATTATAATCTATAATGAAAGGACTGCTTAGAGTATACGTATACCATGTAGTAGCGCTGCTTCTTTTCAGGGAGGTATTTGCTCCGGCAATCGAGATAAAAGAAGGGTTGGTCGGAGTATTGGTAGGGGCTGGAGTTCTGATGCTTTTACAAGTTTTATTGAAACCGATACTAAAGCTCTTGTTTTTTCCGCTCAACGCGCTTACTTTTGGGCTTTTTTCCCTCGTCATAAATAGCGCCATATTTTACTTATTTTATCGTTTGACGCCAGCTCTCAGTATTACAGCTTGGAAGTTTTCGGGATTTGTCATCGGGGGATTCAAAATACCTGAAATTAGCTTTAATTTTTGGCTGACTATCTTCATAGCCGGGTTATTTGTCAGCGTCCTGACTAATTTCTTAACTTATTTGAATGATTAATTTGCAAAATGCAAGCCTCAAAGTATACAATATCGCCTATTCATGAAAAAAGATGAGCCACGTATAGTCTGTCTTGGGGGAGGTATCGGTACAGTTCAGATATTGCGCGGACTTCGTCAATATAGCCATTTTTTAACAGTTGTTGTTTCAATGGCTGATGATGGGGGAAGTGCGGGCAGATTGAGGCGGCTCTATAGTATACCCCCGCCAGGTGACCTCATCAATTGTTTGGCAGCGCTTTCTAATGCTGAACCAATCCTCCAAAAACTGCTTACATACCGTTTCAAAGGAGCACGTTGGGGGAGAGATGATAGTTTGGGAGGACAAAAACTTGGCAGCCTCATAATGGTCGCGATGAGTCATTTAACGGGGAGTTTTGAAACAGCTCTTACCGAAATCCAGCGGATATTTCGTTCGCACGGAGTGATTCTGCCTGCAACTAGGGAGAATGTCTCTATATGGGCAGAAACAATAGAAGGAAAAACGATCAGAGGTGAAGTTAATATAGATTTGGGTCGTTATCCGGGGAAACGTGAAATTAAAAGCGTACATTTGGAGCCATCCCGCAACTCTTCTCCCGAAGAAGTCAAAAATGCTCTTCTGGCAGCAGATTATATCATCGCCGGACCGGGGGATTTATTTACGACCGTATTGCCTGTGCTCATGGTCAAAGACATACATATGGCTGTCAAAAAAAGCTCTGCAAAGCGGATTTTTGTAGTTAATATCGCAAACAAGCCGTTTGAAACCCCTAAATATACAGTTGCTGACTACGTTGCTGCTATCGATCGTCATTTAGGATTTTTTCCCTTTACACATATTTTAGTTAATAACAATCAGAAGCCGGTCATTCCGGCAAAATTCAGGTATAATTATGTTCCAGTTGATCGCGCAGCTCTGAAGAAATATAATATAGAGGTCGTTTCAGGAAACGTGGTTGATGAAGCTTTTCCGGTTTACCACGATTCTCAAAAGACAGCCAAATTGATAATGCATATATGAAATCTATAATTCTTGTTTTACAAATTGTTATATCCGTAGCTCTCATATCTTCTATTCTTTTGCAATCGAAGGGGACTGGTTTGGGTACGGCCTTTGGCGGTGGCAATGAATCATATCGCAGCCGCAGAGGTATAGAAGAGCTATTGCATCGGAGCAGTATCATTTTAGCCGCTTTATTTTTTATTACTTCTATTTTGAATCTATTAGTTCATTGATAATAACAACCAGAGTGAGGTTAATTCAGAAGTGCCCGCAATATGTTCAAAAAGTTTCGTTCTTCCATTTGGATTCTTCATGGCATAACATCACGGCATCGTTTGATTATTCTTGTAAGTTTCATCATCACAATTTTACTATCAGTTGTATTTATTCGTTTTCAACCAGGGTTAAAAACAGGAACCACAGATTTGGTAGTGTTAGGAGTAGTAGGAAATTATACGCCCTCAGAACTACCGCTTAAAACCCAACAACTCATCAGTTCTGGTTTGACCCAAACGACAGACGCAGGTGAGGTTAAGCCGGCATTGGCCACGTCATGGAAAACGAGCGAAGATGGAAAATCTTACACGTTTGAACTTCGGCAGGATATATTGTGGCATGACGGTTCGCATTTTACCGCTTCTGATGTCAATTACAATGTAAAAGAAGTTGAGTTTGTACCTACTTCCAAATACACTCTTACAGTCAAATTAAAAGAGCCGTTTGCGCCGCTTCCCAGTTTTCTTTCCAAGCCGTTGTTTAAAAAAGGTTTGATCGGAGTAGGATCATACAAAGTAGTTTCGACTAAACTCAAAGGCGAAAAAATTTCACTTCTCAAATTGCAACCTGTGGATAAAGGATTACCGCGTCTTGATGTCAAATTTTTTCCTTCAGAAAGAACAGCAAAAACGGCCTACAAATTAGGTGAAGTAGAAGTCTTGGATGAAATTTCAGATCCTGATCCATTTACGCTTTGGAAAGGGGTCGAAGTTGATGAACATGTTATGTATAGCAGATATGTGGGGATTTTTTTCAATACAGAATATGAAGCACTGCAAACCAAAGAAGTACGCCAGGCACTTGCCTATGCCGTTGAAAAACCGCTTAATCATCGCATAGTCTCACCAATTTCTTCCAAATCATGGGCATATACGACGCGCGTCAAATTATACGAGCAGGATTTTGCGCAAGCTCGTAAATTAGTTGAAGAAAGTCTTCAAGATAAGGAGTTAACGCTATTTGTATTTCCGCAGTACTTGAGTTTAGCACACAATGTTGTTGCCGCCTGGAAGGAATTAGGTGTAAGTGTCAAAATTAAAGTTGTAGATACTGTACCGGGAGATTTTCAAATTCTTTTGGCTTCACAAGAACTTCTGCCAGATCCTGACCAATATATATTGTGGCATTCAACACAAGCAGATACCAATATTACTCACTATGCAAATCCAAAAATAGATAAATTACTTGAAGATGCCCGTAAAGAAAATGATCAGGAGAAGAGAGTGAAATTGTACTATGATTTTCAACGTTACTTAGTGGAAGATGCACCCGCGGTTTTCCTATTTCACCCAACCACATATAACGTCCGCAGAATATAATTTATTAAAAAATCTGTGGCCGCTGGAGGTCTCGAACCCCCGACATTTGCGATGTAAACGCAACGCTCTACCAACTGAGCTAAGCGGCCAGAGTTAGTTGTATCTAAACCTTGTGCCTTTATTGATGCACAGATTGAGCCTATTATACGCGATTGGGAGGCTTTACGGCAAGCGTTTTTTGGCCAAATCGTAATCTACTCAAATCTGTTATAATACTTTTATGCCGGAAGAAATAAAAACATCGTCATTGCAGGTAAATATACCGGAGCATGTAAAAACCGGAGTTGGTGCAAATATAGTCTTTGTGACTACTACATCAAATGGAGAAGTTATCCTGGATTTCATATTTGCGCATCCCAATGACAAAGATAACGCTAAAAATTTGCAGTTTGGAACACTGGTTTCAAGAGTCGTTTTACCGGTAAAAGTTGCCAAGGACTTAAATTTGATATTAGGCTCACATTTAGGCAAACCAAAATCGGAGTAAATTATGAACTTAACCCCTTATACTATTGATATAAATAAAAAGTTCATGCCTCACGCTGAACAAACCGAGGTTATTCCTTTACGCAATCAATCGCCTATAATTTTTGACCCTAAAGGAAATTATATTATTCATTCTTACACTGATAATGCAAAAGTTGGAAACACTCACAATATAGCAGTTGAGCTATTACAGCATATGTCAATCGTTGAGGAGTCGCGAAAACTTATTAGCGATGGAAAAGTTATGACATGGAATGAGCTAATAAATGAGCATACAGCAGAAAAATGATAAAAAGTATCAAATTATCTTACCTACTTCTGGAACAGGAAAAAGAGAAATATCAAACCTTCTCAAGCGAAGAAAACCACAATTGTTAAAAGCAATTAAAAAGTTAGAAACAGACCCCACTAACTACAGAATCAAAGGGATAGAGAAATTAAGCGATAATCGACTAGGGCAATACACTATCCGAGTCTCAAAAGGTGATAGGTTATTTTATGATGTAGATATGAAGAATAATAAGGTTTTCTTACTTAGAGCTGGTAAGCACGATTTATACAAATTGTTAAAATAGTCTGACGTAAGGTGATAACGTTCTTTGTTAGAGTCTCTACTTCCGAATAAAAATTAAACAACAGTTCTACATCGGCTATGGCTAAATTTCTCAAGCGGAAGAGAAAATAATTTAGGAAGTTCGGGTAGTAGATATAACTTCACAACTTAAAGGCCAGGGATTTCAAATAATTGGAGCTAGAATTCCACCAAAAATTAGAATGAATAGCAAGCTAAATCTCAACCATTTTCTTTTAAACTAATCACAAACGGATTAAAATTTGTGCTTTTGTCAAAATAATCCACCAGGAATTACATCAGACAAACCTATAAACAACTGCTGACATCATGCTTGAAAAAAAACATGATTGATAGAGGTGTGGAAATTAGAGCATTGATGCAAATAATGTCATTAAAAATGATAATCAGTGGGTCCAAATTGGCACAAATTGCCATAGAAATTACGACCAATTTTATGAATATTTTTTTAGAAGACCTGGGTAAAGTGTATTTGCAGGAGAAAGACCTGAAATTGAAGAGGTTTTTTATTGGTTCAATATTCCCTAAAAAGTTGGTTTTTAGAAACGAAAAACTTGGACCTTTATAATTAGCCTCAAGTTTTGAGATTCCTGAAGCTGCTCAGGATACTGATGTCTTATTAAGTGCTCCCGAGAGGATTTGAACCTCTAAGCCTTGCGGCACAGCCCCCTCAAGACTGCGTGTCTACCAATTTCACCACGGGAGCAATATTTTTTAACTCACAACTCACCCCCTCCACAACTTTCTTTGTGCCGAAGGAGGGACTCGAACCCACATTCCTTACGGAACACGCTCCTGAAGCGTGCGCGTCTACCAATTTCGCCACTTCGGCATTTATATCCTTCTGTCTACATCTGCCAAACCGTACCCGTTATTTGACTACGTTGCATTATATCAGATGGATTACGTCAGTCCCGTTGTCAATTAGCGATTGCAACCCCTACGCCTCCTTGAGTAATTTTTGATA
>CAYHKY010000077.1:0-6055 GCA_964357355.1 uncultured Gammaproteobacteria bacterium
ACTTCACCACAGACCTGGTCTTTCCATAAGGGAAGTATTTGAAAAGTTGTGGGAATTTGTTCCAAACTTATTAAATGAAACTTCTGAGGAAACTAATTCTTCTGTGGCTCAAAAGCCCGAATCAACCACGTCTTAAATCAAATTGCGACAGGTAAAATGACCTGCGCACCTTCTTTTTTCAACTGAATTTAACAAGCATTCCCATTTTTAGTGATGATTCAAATTGTTTTTTGAAAAACCACAATGAACAGGCTAAATAAACTGCATTTAATAGACTGGCTAAAATAAGCGCAGTAACATACACTCTTTCTCCTGCCAAAACCATTCGCATTCCTTCAAAGATATAGCTGGTTGGTAAAAAACTGGCAACCAATTGCATGGAAGAGGGTAAAGAGTCCAAAGGATAAAAAACTGCTGAAAACGGATATATAAGTAAAATCATCGACCAAGCAAACGACTGAATCCGCTGACCGTAACGGATAATCAAACCGTTAATCACAAACCCGGCACTCCACCCCACCAACAACAAATTGATAAAAAACGGAATTAGAATAAATCCGAATTTTGTAATATTAAAAGAAAATAAAAGTACGGCAATGAGTGATAACCATATAGTTGTCATACAGATTTTTATTAAACCGATAATGAGCGATGAGAACAAGAATTCCCATATCGATAGAGGGGTCACTAATATATTTAATATATTTCTTTCCCACACTTCCCAAAGAAAAACACCCCCCATTTCCTGTTGAGATCTGTATACGAACATCCAAAATATTACTCCGCCTATAAAAAAAGCAACCAATTGAGAAGTTTGATCTTGGTTTTTAGCCAGATATGAAGCGGTAAATCCCCAAATAACCAGATCAAAAGTAGGCCACCAAAATGTTTCGGCGAGGTTTTCCAGATTCCTCGGCCATGCAAATAAATGCCTCACTACTATCCCCCAAATTCTTTTTGATCTGTGCATAGGTTAAAAAGTTCTATTTTTTTTGATGGCGGACTTCTGTAATAAAAAAATCTTCAAGCGTGGGTTTATCGATACTGATCTCCGAAAAAGTCACACCGATCGTTCCCAAATCACTTAAAAGCTTGGCTATCTCATTTTCGTTTACTTCTATGTTGATGTACCTGTCACTGACTTCAATCGGTAATTGGTGTTTTTTACAAAATGCAATTGTCTTACTTTGACCTTTGCCAATCATCAGGGAAATTTTGGTCGATGTAATCCGTTTAGCCAATCCCTCAGGTGTATCCTCAGCAACTATTTTTCCGTGATTCAAAAAAATTACCCGATCACAAAGCTCCTCAATTTCTGCCATATTGTGTGAAGTAATCAATATAGTCGTTTTGAACCGATTGCGTGACTCCTTAATAAACGACCTTACGTGATCTCCTATATCAGGGTCCAATGAAGCTGTTGGTTCATCTAATAGCACTAGTTTTGGGTTATTAATAAATGCCTTACACAGATTAACCCGAGTGTTATTTCCGGCCGAGAGGTCACCTAATAAAGTCTCACGATGTTGACTAACTTGAAAAGCGTCAAGAAGCGTGTCAATTCGCTTTAAAGGTTGATCTACTGAATAAAGTTGTGAAAACACATACAATGCTTCCCAAACTTTGAGCCTCCAGGGAAGCTTGGCGTAGGCTGATGAATAATTCATTTGCTGAAGTATTTCTTCCCGATCGGAAATTAAATCTCTTCCAAACACGCTAATCGATCCGGATGTAGGATGTATGATTCCCAAAAGCATCATGATAGTAGTAGTTTTTCCCGCCCCATTAGGACCCAGTAACCCAACAATCTCTCCTTCACCTACCGCAAAAGATATATCGCTGACTGCGGTAAATCCGCTAGATGACGAACCAAATTGTTTTGTCAGATGATCAACTTCTAAAATAAAAGGCATGGGAATATTATAAGAGGTCAGACTTGGTGTGTATACTTATCTTCCACAAAGGCCCGCATCTTTTTCATAAATATCTCTTTGGAGAATTTCTGAGCTTGGCTGATACAATCTGCAGACTCCAATTTTAATTTTTCAAACTCTTTAATTGCCCTAATAATCTCCTCTTTAGTAGGATTAGGGAAAAATATACCTGTCCTGCCCTCTATTATTGTTTCTGTCACCCCTCCCTGTCTGAGGGCAACAACCGGTACACCATGAGCCTGTGCTTCAACCGGAACCATACCAAAGTCTTCCTCAAGTGCACAAAAGATAAGCGCTTTTGCTCCCGCGTAGAGTTCTCCCAGTTCATCATCGGTAACTGCACCCAAAAATTCAATCGTATTTCCTGCCATTAACCTCAAATTTGCCTCTTCCTTCCCCGTTCCAACAATTTTTAAGGGTAACTTCAATTTATTACATGCTTCAATTGCCAAATCGATTCTTTTTGCATAATTTAATCTCCCGACACTCAAGTAGTAAGGTGAGATGTGAGATGTGAGATGTGATACGTTTTCTTTGCGTTTCATATATTTCGTATCACGAGATACATCGACCGGTGGATAAATTACAGTCGCATCTCGTCTATAAAATTTCATGATCCTGGCTCGCGTGGTTTCGGAATTTGCAACTAGGTGGTCTACCCGCTGGGCAGTAGTATAATCATATATTCGTAAGAAAGGGTTAATAACCGTAGCATAAATACGCATGAACACATTTGACTTGGTGCCCGTGGGAAATCCATAAAGATTTCTTGGGGGGTGGTGAATATAGGAAATATGCACTTGGCCGGGGTGCGTGATTACTCCCCGACAAATAAACCATCCTGAAGAAGATATGATTACTTCATACTCCTTGAGATTAAAACTTTCCCACACTAGAGGTGTCAGTAGTCGGAGCGGGGAATGGAATTTTTTCATTAACCAGTTGCCTTGCACCCAACTCGTCCGGATATCCCAACCGCGAAACAATCTTGCGAACCCGCCCAAGGCATTCCAATCAACAAATGAAGTAAAAAGCGGTGCCTGAGGGTACATTTCATGGAGCACCTCAACTACCCTTTCAGCTCCACCGTACTCCCGTAAGTAATCATGAACCAATGCAATTTTCATTTACTCTAAACAAAAGAATGTTTCCTTAGAACCATCCAAAAATCAGTCTTTGTATATTCTTTTCCCAATTTAACTGCTGGTTTTGAGATTTCCCTGAGATCCAAAATCTCAAATTCCTGATAAAACTCCCGCAATTCTGCTTCAATGTAATCCTTTTGAAATTTACCATTTGGCCAAATCGTACTATGTGGTTCCGGACCTGGATGCGACATCAGTAAATCTTTTTCCCATTCATCAGCAGCAGATACTGCGGTAATAAGTGCGTAACCACCCGGTTTTAGGGTTCTTAAAAGCTCCATTTTGTAAACCAATCTTCCTTCCTGAGTTTCAATATCTATAGAAGAAAATGCATCAATACTTGCATCAAAAAAATTATCCTCAAAAGGCCATATGCTATCAATGGGTAATTCAAATAAATGCAGCTTTGAAGTCAGATCAAACCTCTCAGCCCGTTCTTGGCAGCGTTCGATTGCATGGTGTACATAATCAAGACCATATACTTCAAATCCCTGCTCAGCCAAATAAATTGCATTTCTACCCTGACCGCATCCTATATCTACGACTTTGAGTGGTGGCGTGATACCTCTCTCAAGTAGATATTTCACAAAAAACACCACCGAACTTGCAGGTTCATCAGCAGTAAGTCCCGGCCAATGGTCATTTTTAAGATGTTCTTCTTCCCAAATATGTTGCTGCTTCCTCATAAAAATCAAAAGAGTTCCATTTGTTTCTTATCTACGATTTTTTCTTTTGCAAATTCTGGATTACTTTTATTGGTCATTTTGGACAGTCGAGTTAGTAGTGTCCGAAACCCTAACTCTCCAAATGTCTCAATTACTTCTTTGGTCAACAAATCATCAGGTAGTTGGGTTTTGTCAGATGAAAAATCAATTGGCGCATCGGTGACTACTGTTGCTAATTTTTGTGATAAAAATGCGTTGTCGCGATATTTTTTCAGTTTTTCGGTTACGTTTGGAGTTATTTTTTCCAAATGGTTATATACTTGTTCGAGAGTTCCATACTTTTTAAGTAATCCTGCTGCAGTTTTGGGACCAATTCCAGCAACCCCGGGATAATTATCGGAGGCATCCCCCATCAATGCTTTCAAGTCAACGATTTGCATGGGAGCTACACCCATCCGCTCTTCTGCTTCTATAACGCCAAAAAGCTTCCCTTCTGATAATCCCTTAACCGGCATAAAAAGCTTCACCTGGTCATTAACTAACTGCAACAAGTCTCGATCCCCTGTGACTATAACAATTTCTGTGTTTTTTTCTTTTTGAAATTTCGCTGCAATCGTCCCGATTACGTCATCCGCTTCAAATCCGTCAAGCTCATATATGGGTATCTTGAATGCTTCGACAACATTATGCACTTTCTCAATCTGTCCTGAAAGTGCAGCTTCCATTTCCGGCCGTTGCGCTTGATAATCCTTGAAAAGTTTTTTTCTAAATGTGGGTTTCGGCCGGTCAAAAGCTACAGCTAAATGAGTTGGTTTAAGATTTTCAATTACTCGAAGTAACATGGCCACAAATCCATATACCGCGTTAGTCGGTTCACCTTTACCATTGGTCAAAGAGGGAGGCAACGCATGATAGGCACGATGAAGAATAGCATTACCATCAATGAGAACGAGACGTGACATAATCATCCAATAATCCGATTAAGAGTTAGCGGCAGAGGGTGCAAGCACTTTCCGCGGCCCACCCATAATGCGTTCGAATTCTTCGCTCTCCAATGTTTCTTTTTTAACAAGTTCGTGAGCCACCGCATCGAGTTTCAAACGAGTCTTTTTAAGAGTAGCATAAGCCAATTTATAGGCTACATCGAGAATTTTTTTAACTTCGTTATCAATTTTAGCCATCATGTCAGGGCTTATCTGGGGTGTCTCATAAAATGCCTTACCCCACTCGGTTATATCCATCTGCGGTCCGAAATTGATGGGACCAATCTCACTCATGCCGAACTCGACAACCATTTGTTTGGCAATTCCTGTGGCTTTTCCAATATCATTTGAGGCTCCGGTAGTAAGTTCATTAAAGATCAAATCTTCTGCAGCCCGACCACCCAACATGGAAGCAATTTGATTGAGAAGTCTGGTTTTGGTTTCATGTACGCGGTCCTTAGCCGGAGGAATAAGAGTAAACCCCAATGCCATACCTCGGGAGACGATTGAGATTCTGTGTACCGGGTCCATGTGTGGAAGTTCGTAGGTAACAATTGCATGACCTGCTTCGTGATACGCGGTCATTTTGCGGTCTAAATCCGATTGCAATCTCTTTTTTTCTGGTCCCAATTTAACCTTAGTTGCTGCTTCTTCAAGCTCATCCATGGAAATTGCCCGCTTATCAGCTCTTGCTGCTGCAATGGCAGCTTCATTTAGCATGTTTTCCAGGTCTGCCCCGGAAAATCCTACTGTCCGACGCGCAGCTTTATCCCAATCCACATCTTTTTCAAATGGCTTACCTTTCATGTGTATATTCAAAATTGCTTTTCTGCCCTCGATATCTGGTAAATCAAGAACGACCCGGCGGTCAAACCTTCCGGGTCGAAGCAACGCTGAATCTAGAAGATCTCCTCTGTTGGTAGCGGCTAGTACTACGACTTGGTCATTGGGAGAAAATCCATCCATCTCGACAAGAATCTGGTTCAACGTCTGCTCCCGTTCATCATGGCCTCCCATTACTCCTACGCTGCGCATCCGCCCAATGGCATCTATCTCATCTATGAAAATAATTGCCGGTGCACTTTTTTTGGCAGTGGCAAATAGATCCCGCACACGAGAAGCTCCAACTCCCACCAACATCTCCATAAACTCTGATCCGGCAATTGAGAAAAATGGCACACCTGCCTCTCCTGCTACAGCTCTCGCCAACAAAGTTTTCCCGGTTCCCGCAGGTCCGACTAATATTGCACCTTTAGGAGTCCTGGCTCCCAACGCTCGGTATTTACCAGGATGTGTGGGATGACGCCGATGACCTCGCCGCCCGCGGC
>CAYHKY010000078.1:0-5979 GCA_964357355.1 uncultured Gammaproteobacteria bacterium
GTAAATAATCTCTGCCATAAGGCATACAATATTTACCGTCTGGGCCATCATTAAACCCGCATCTTATGTTTTTCGGACAAAAACTAACATCAGTGTCGTTTTTACAGCGCGCATTCGAATCACCATCCGTAGTTACTAATTCAACGCGTTTGCTTCCAGGAAGCGGCGGTGTCACAGCAAAATACCGATGCATCGCCATATAAGCTTCACCGATATTGGTACCATTTTGACAGGAAACTGTTGATCCTACATTGCTTTGTCTACAAATTTCGGTCAATCCCTGTCCGTTATTTGCATTAGAAAACTGGGTTATAACTGCATCAAGAAGTCTCTGGTGATTATTGGTCGGGATTAAATTTCCAGAACCGTCTGACATCCATTTAGTACTACCGCCAAAAGCCAGAAGTCCTATAAATATATGGTCATTTTGGGGAGAATTTTTAATGGTGGTAATAAAATCTATTATCGCCTGGCGCTGGGCTTGCCAGCGATCATTAGTAGCAGTACAGCTAGAACCCGCTGCACATGCCGATCCATTCATACTTCCGGTACAGTCAAATGCTAAAATCATCTCAATATTTTCTACCCCACCGCTAACCTCAGTTGTAGTTTTTATTGCTTCAATCTTACTTACTGCATAGGGACGTTTTGCTGTTACTATTACAGTTTGTGTGTGCGTTGTAGGGTCTTCTTGCGACATCACTTCAAGAGTAGCATTATCAGACAAAGTAAAGATTCCATTTGCAGGTAAAGGAGCATCATATCCTAATATACGTTCAAATATATCGTATATTTCCGACTCTGCACGGTAAGTGGTGATGAGCGTATCCGAAAATGATTGCTTACGGGATACTGCCAAAAGTAGACGGGTTTGTATGACGGCAACGACCAGTACAGCGATAAAAGTGAGTAAAAGCACAGACATATAACTGGCAATTCCGTTATTTTTCTTGCTTAATGTTTTTAATTTCATATTAATTATTTGTACCTACTCTTTGCGAAACAACGAGTCGAAGAGTATCCTTTACAGCAATAAATTCTTTATGATGCATTTCAATCAGTAACTCCAGACTTACAGGAATATGGGAAATTGTTCGGGAAAAATTTCTGATTGTGCAGTTAGAAATGACTACCTGTTTCGGTGTTAGAGTGGATTCATTTTTTAAAAAATTTTTTGCAGCTAAATCACAACGATAAGAAATGACCTCACCGTTTGTAGCCTCGATATCTAGTTGCTGTGGTGAAAGAATATTTACAGTTTTTGCCCAGCGGACTTGATTGGAAAGTTCAACTTGTAAGTCGTTCTTGGTTTGTTCCAGGATGTCGAGTTGTTTAACCCGCGAATTTGAGTTAAACAATGCAAACATCAGAGACGTTGATCCCAAAAATATCATTCCAGTAAGGGAGATACCGGCTAAGAGTTCAATGAGGCTAAATCCTTGAATAATACTGGTGCGGTGTTTCATGTTATTATTTAATTAGTTTGCAATTGCTTTATGACTAAGAGATCGCCTTTAATTTCTCTTAAGCCTGAGGGTTCATTCCAGGATACAGTTACCATAATTTTGCGGCTATTAGGATCAAATGATGGGTGTGTTGGGCTGCATCCCGGATCTTCAATTTGCATACCGGTCTCGGTATTTCGACAGACGAAGTTAATTTCTATTTTGCGGCCAAACAAGGCTTCTAGGTTCACGTCTGATCCCTCGATAAGTTCCCATTTGCCGTTGTGAACCGGTTTGTAGACGTTTGGAGCTGTAAACGTCACCCAATCATTGGTTGTCATAAACACATGGTAGGTAACTTCCAATGCTTCCTGCAAAAGTAGTGTTGCTTCAGTTTCGTGGATTGATTTTTTAGTCCTGGTCAATAAAAAATTAAGTGTAGGCATGATAGTAACAGCGATCATACCCATGATAGCCACCGACAAAATCGCCTCCATAATAAAATATCCGTTACAATTTTGCTGCCAATATTTTCTTGTTCGCATATTAGGGCTCAATTTCAACCACGCCTGTTGCATGAATTATGATGGATTTTTCCGTACCGTGGTTATTCCTGACTAAAATTATTTGCGGTGCCGTTGAACCTGTTCCTATCTCATACCATACTCTGAAGTTATTAGGGATTGTAACGTCTCGTTCCAAATCATACGTTTCTATATACTCCCATGTTGCTGGTGTACCGCTTGCTAAAGCATAGGAGGTGGAATCTATCCGAATGATTGCCCAGCCTTTGGTATCTTTAGCTTCCCTGGCAAATATGTGAGCTTGGCGTAAACGGTCAGAAAGCTGCTCAGCGCTAGCAACCAGCGCTTGGTTGGATCTGGCGGTAATAAAAGCATTTCCCAAAGGCAAAGAAACTGTCGCAACCAAGGCAATTACCAGCAATAATTCTACCAATGTGAAGGCAGGTGAGTCTCGCATAAATCATTGAACTATGATAGTAAGCGGCGCAGTTTGAATTCGTAATGGTTTTGAATACGTCGTAGCAACTTGATCGCTTAACGTTACAGTATAAGTGCCTGGAGCGGTGCTAATGATTTCTACTTCTCCTATCTTAGTTCTGCCATTGAAAGGCGTCTGGTAAGTAATATTTGTAGGATTTATAGAAACGGGAGTATGTGCATCTACAAATAGCTGTACGCCAAGTTGCGGGACAAGTTCTCTATCGGCTAAAAAACTGGCCATGACAGAAACTTTTGTAGGAGTATTTGGGGTTGTTATGACAGTTCCCGGTTCAAACCAAAGTCTGAGTTCATTTTGAGCATCAGCACGAGAGCCCAGCGATAATTTATCCGGAGACAGTATTAACCAAAGCATAAACGGGGACAGGGCTGCCAAAAGAAAAACCACTACAAGGCCTTGATACTGACCCAGTATCTGTTTTATACTTTTCAGAGTACGGAGGCGATTAATATTGTTTAGCATATTAGTATCTACTTTATCCTAACTCTAATGGCACGCCTATTTCAAGTGATCTGTTAAATATTCGACTTATGGAATTGACACATTTGATTGAAACTATTGGATATCTGGGGTTGTTTGCAGTCATTTTTGCCGAATCTGGCTTATTAATAGGCTTTTTCCTGCCGGGTGATAGTGTACTTTTCACGGCGGGTTTTTTGGCTTCTCAAGGAATTTTTTCTTTACCCATTTTACTCGTAACTTGTTTTACCGCAGCGGTTTTGGGAGACAATGTGGGATATGCGTTTGGAGTTAGAGTCGGAAAGAAATTGTTTTCCCGGGAAGATTCCCTTTTATTTCACAAAAAAAACGTGCTGAAAGCCCAAGAATTTTATCGAAAACATGGTGCAAAAACAATCGTCATTGCCCGTTTTATGCCGGTAGTTCGTACTTTTGCACCCATAGTTGCAGGGATTGGTACGATGCAATATTCGACTTTTATTAAGTACAATCTGGTTGGTGGACTTCTCTGGGCAATCGGACTTAATATTTCCGGGTTTTTCCTGGGGCGTCTCATTCCGGATGTAGATAGGTATATAGTGCCGATAGTCTTGTTGATAGTCATCGCTTCAATAGCGCCCAGTGTGTGGCATCTTCTCAAAGATCCGGATCATCGCGCGGAAATTGGGAAATTACTCAGACGTTTTATCAAAAAGTAAGTTATGCAAAAAAAGAAAAAAAGGTCTTTTCATGCGCTTGATGCATGGCCGCCACCCAGAAAAAAAGGGGGCGAAGAAGAAAAACGCAACCCAAATTTACCCCGAAATGTAAGCTACAAAGATCCTTGGGCACTTGATGAACCTCTGGAAGGTCCGGTATATGACATAGTCGACCCCAAAGAACAAGAATTAGAGAAACGGGAGCTGGAGGAGGAAAAAGACGATGAAGAACGACCTCATGAAAAGTAAATTAACCACCCCATTTTTTAAACGAGTGTATACTATAGTTCAACAAATACCGTACGGAAAGGTTACAACTTACGGCCTTATAGCTAGTACTTTGGGAACAAAAGATGCCCGTCGTGTTGGTCATGCATTGCATGCTAATCCGGATGAAAGCAATATTCCCTGTCATCGTGTGGTCGATAAAACTGGTAGATTGGCTCCTAATTTTGCCTTTTCCGGATGGCGGGAACAAGAACAAAGACTTAAATCTGAAGGAGTTAACTTTGTTGATGAGATGCATGTGCGTATCGATCTGCATTTATGGCATCCTGATCAATCGAATCTCCACTTGACTCAAACTTCGTAAGTCTTTTACACTCTTGTATAGAGATAAATTTCCGAAATTTTTATCTTTCGCTGTGAAGTAAATATAGAGGAGGTGAATCTAAATGAAGGAATTACACATGGTAGCATTTACGTTAGTTATTGTCGGTGCCGTAAATTGGGGTTTGGTTGGACTTCTGGATTACAATCTTGTAGGTATGGTTCTTGGATCGTGGCCTGCAGTTGAAAAGCTGGTTTATGTGCTTGTAGGTGCTTCGGCCGTATATCTGGTAGCTACACATATGAATGACTGCAAAGTCTGCATGGATGTATCAAAGAAGAGAAAATAAATTGACTATAATTTTTTTTAAAATCTCGCCCGCACAAATTTATAAAGGGCGAGATTTTTGTCCAGAGGGTAAATATTAGCTTCGTGTTTCATGAAAAAGATTATTAGTGTTCGCAAAAAAGTTTTTCTCATGTCATTGGGGTTAGGACTAGGGCTTGTTTTAGGAATATTGCAATTCTTAGGATATTTTTTTAAGGAAAAATCTACAACACAAGCGTTGGCTAATAACATCCTGGCTGAGGCAGATGCTCGAGATACGTTTGCTCCTTCCGAAACATCTACCGATATAAAAACTTTGGGTATATTGCTTCTCGGATACGGTGGTAACGGTCATGATGGTGGAAATTTAACTGATGCTATCCAAGTGCTTTATATAGATTTTGAAAAGTCGCTCATAACACTTATATCTATTCCCCGAGATTTATGGGTCAACTCTGGAACTGCGGGTAACATGAAGATTAATAATATACTTGCGGCAAAAGGGGCCGCGATTTTTAAGCAAGTTATCACTGACATTATAGGATTAAAAATGGACTATTATTTAGGAGTTGATTTTGTAGGGTTCGAGCGGGCAATTGGCAACAATATGAAAGGCATCGAGGTTGATGTGGGAGAAACGCTTGATGATCCTTGGTATCCGGTAAAGGGTATGGAATTGGACCTCTGCGGCATGAGTTCTCAGGAAGTTAGTGAAGCTCATAAAAACTACAGTGGATTTGAACTTGAACAACAGTTTAAATGTCGTTATAAGCACCTGCATTTTGAAAAAGGTGTAGTGCATATGGAAGGAGGAGATGCTCTTGAATATGTACGCTCACGTCACGGTTCCGCAACAGGCGATCTTTCCCGCGGTATAAGGCAACAAGAAGTGCTAAAAGCTATCCGAAGTAGGTTACTTTCCCTGAAAACACTTGGAGAGCTGCCCGGTTTTTTCAATGAAATCGCCAAAAACACCTCGACCGATTTTGATCCAGATATTATCGGGTACCTTAAATCTGCTCTGGGTTTAGCGAAGGAATTTAATATAACAACGATCAATTTATCAACGAGTAACGTACTGGTCCCCTCAAAATCCTCTTCAGGAGCGTTTATATTACTACCAAAGGAAGGGACTGATAAATGGAATGAGGTAAAAAAGTATATTTCTGTTCAAACCGAAAAATTAATCAACCCAATTATTCCATAAAACTATTACTGCAGATACGCAAGCTGCTGCTGCGGTTATCATGGTATTTATTTGTACTCCGGCAAAAACCCGACCGACTATATCAATGCCTGTGAGGCGGAAGAATCCCCAATTAAAGGTGAGGCCTGCGATATAGATAAGGGCAACATGGTACATCCCTCCCCTAAAAATAGATTTTCCAAAACCTCTCATGAATACATTTACTCATATTTAGGATGAGAATTGCAAGCTTTTATTGTAAAGAAAACCTGGAAAATTTATGATAATGGC
>CAYHKY010000079.1:0-492 GCA_964357355.1 uncultured Gammaproteobacteria bacterium
ATTTGCTGAGGAAGTGGGAGATAATTACTTGGCTCTCTTTGGGTGGCTAGTCCATCGGTAGAACGCTTTCCTGATAAGAAAGAGGCGCTAGGTCCGACTCCTAGGCCACCCACAAAAGTAGCGAATGATTTTTTTCCTCAACAATCTTGATGTAAAGCGTAATTTTACTTTTTGGCGAACATGTTATAAAAGTTGGCAAAAAGATATCCAAGCAGCCAACCTCCACCGGTTGCAGTTAAAAACCCAACTGCAAGTGAACCTAAGTTTGTTTGTGTTGAAAGTGTCAATTTACTGATATCAATTCCATGGAACCATGAACGGGCCACGGTCATAGCGATGTCTGGAAACAGTAATACCGACACAGCACAAACGATATAAACTACCGCGACAGTTGCAGCCGTAGCATTTGCAGTAGCCATAGGCAGATGTTTCATATAGTTCACCTCCTAACTTTTTCTCTTACATTAAGCGAACCATGAAATATATGAAGAT
>CAYHKY010000079.1:502-5903 GCA_964357355.1 uncultured Gammaproteobacteria bacterium
TACAATCCAGACTTAATAGCAAATATAATAAAAACAACCGCACCAACTACAATCAGCATATCAAAAACTGGGTTACGGAAATAGCCGGAAAGATTGTAAATGAATGTTCGTATCTGATTACTATACGCGTCACTTGATTCCATCTGGATTTTTCCTGTTAGAGCGAGTACTGCTATGACCATTGAGGAAATGAGAAAGGTTCCGGCTGCGAGCAATTTAAGTGGCTTCTCGGTTTTTTTCTTAAAGTTGTACAGATACTGATTGGTTATTTTCTCGTAGAATAATGACAAGAGAAATAAGGGGAAAACAATTCCCAATACATATACAAAAGATACGATGAGCGAAGTCAACAGTGTTGGCGAAAGTGTAGATAATGTAATTGCTGCAAACAATACCGGTGCGCAACAAGCCGAAGTAATACCGGAGAATATTCCCAGGAGAAATGTTGAACTAACCGTAGTTTTTTCGGGCATGGTATACCGAGGCAACGGCAGCATAAGTTTAGTGTCAAACAGCGTCATGAGTCCGACAATAAACATGACGAGTGCTCCCAAAAGATAAATTGTCGTATGAAATGTATCAAAAAACGAAACCACAAAACGGAATCCCAAGGCGACTGGTACCAGAATTGATCCCAGGCCTAGCGCAAACACAAGTGTCAAAAAAACTACCCGACTTCGTTCTTTAAAAATTGTACCCAGATAGGATGGAAAGAGGAATGTAATGCAGCACGGAGCAAAGAGAGCCACCATCCCGCCTATAAACGCCGCAGTTAAAGATACTCCAAATAAAAGATTCGAGTCCAAAATTTTTTACTCCACAAATGCTTTAACACTGAATTTCAGATCTTTATTCTCTGGATCGTTGGTTGATATATACACGGCTCTGGTAACTTCACCTTTAACCGGCATTAAGATCGGTTTATATGTAACCAAAACGCTGGCTTTTTCTCCCGGATTTAATGTTCCTGTCCAATTGCTTTTTGAGTGCATGCTAAATTCCGGGCTCTTTTGCCTATTGATTGTAATAATTCCAAATGTACAACCGCAGGATGATGTGACTTTGAAAAGCTGTAAAGGCATATCGCCGGTATTTTCTATCGTAAATTCGGCTGATTTTTCATCTGAAACTTTCATTTTTCCTAAATCGGAAAATGTAGAGTTAACCAGGGTTTTGGGTCGGGAAGAAGATGTAGTTTTATAAGAAGTTACTTGTGCCTGACTTTTTGACTCATCTATAGCTACAATACTGATTGCGACAATAGCAATTACTGTGACTGCGCCAATAATCCAAAAAACTCCTCCGTGTTCTATATTTTTAAACTTCATATGCTTATTGGGAAAAGATTATATTTCCGTCAACGCTTTGTACATTTAGAGGTTTAGCAGCTAATTGATTGAGTGTATTCTGATTTACAAAATAATATTCGTCCAAAATTGTTCCTGTTGGCGCAAGTATTGCAGTAACTCTAATCTGCGCAAGACCGAAGAAATCAGGAATGACGTCTCCGGTCTGAGTAAAAATTTTCCCTTCGCGCATCTTCTCAGCTTCTTTGGAACCTATAATTACATCGGTATCAGACAGCATAAGATCACCCTCAGCTAGTTGCACTTCTGAAACCCAAGATGAGACACCCATAAAATACTTCGGTGTAATCCCCACAAAAGCTATTCTGTTCGGATTACCAGCAACAATGGAAGCTGCAGCTTGAGGACTGAAAGTGGTAATTTTGGCTTCTGCCATTTTTACTTCTGTCATCGACGAACTCAATTTCCCAAATTCAAAAAACACAAATAAGAAAATGGCAGTCATGACAACAGGAGCAAAGAGCGAAACGTAATTTCGTTTTCCCGGTTTGAAGTATTTAATGAGCAGTGAATTAGAAACCACGGAGACTGACGACAAGGCCATTGCAAGTCCAGCTAATTCTGGTTTCAGAACTAACCCGACTCCCATAAATACGCGCGCAGCAATTGGTATGCCGATCACGTTATAAAAAAGTGCAAAGAACATGTTTTGTTTGATCTTTTGCATCGTTTCCTTTGACAGATCAAAGGCAGTCACCACGTCGCGTAAATCGTTTTTAATAATCACGATTCCGCCAGTTTCCATGGCGACGTCAGTACCTGATCCCATGGCGATACCTATATTAGCCTGAGCCAGAGCCGGAGCATCATTGATGCCGTCTCCAACCATGGCGACTTTTTTGCCTGTTTCCTGCAGCTTTTTAACTTCGGCAGCTTTATTTTCAGGTAAAACTTCAGCTAGTACATTTGTGATTCCAACTTGCCAAGCAATTGCACGGGCAGTACGAACGTTATCCCCGGTTATCATCCAGACGTCAATTTTGCGAGTTTTCAATGCCTCCACTGCCTCACGGGATGTTTCTTTGACTGTGTCGGCAACTGCAATGATACCCAGAACTTTTTCAGTAGAAGCTAAAATCATGGCTGTTTTTCCTTGTTCTTCCAACCGTTCAAGTTTTCTGTTTATTCGTCCTACTTCAAGTTGAGCAATATCTTCGATTAGTTTACGATTGCCCATGTAGTACACATATCCATTCACTGTGCCTTGAACTCCATGTCCGGGAATCGCTTTGAAATTATCCACGTCAGTTGTATCAATCGTTTCCTCTTGGGCATAATTGACTATCGCTTCAGCCAAGGGATGTTCAGAAGATTTTTCAAGCGAGGCCGAGATTTCAATGAGTTCATCTTCATCCATCTCTGAAAGACTCAAAACATCGGTTACCACTGGTTTTCCATTTGTAAGTGTTCCTGTTTTATCAAAGACAACAGCGTTTACTTTGCACGCCGCTTCCAATGGTTCACCGCCTTTAATTAAGATTCCTTGTTCGGCACCTTTGCCGGTTCCCACCATCAAGGCGGTTGGAGTGGCGAGTCCCAAAGCGCATGGACAGGCAATCACAATCACCGCGGTAAATGCCATCAAAGCAAATGCGAGGGTTGAGCCAAGGAAAAAGTACCAGATGGTATAAGTTAGAATTGCTATCCCAATGACAGCGGGAACAAAGTAGGCAGATATTTTGTCAGCAAATGCCTGAATGGGAGCTTTGGATCCTTGAGCATCCTCAATCAGACGGATAATTTGCGCAAGAGCTGTTTCAGTTCCTACGCGAGTAGCCATGAATTCAAAGCTGCCGGTTTTATTTATTGTTGCACCAATGACCATGTCTCCAATATTTTTCTCAATCGGCAAACTTTCACCGGTAAGCATTGATTCATCGACTGCAGAGGACCCTTTAATGATTTTCCCGTCTACGGGAACTTTTTCGCCAGGACGGACCAGAATGGTGTCTCCGTTAACAACCTGTTCGACAGGAATATCTGCAGTTGTGTCATTTCGAATAACACGAGCTGTTTTGGCTTGTAACCCCATGAGTTTTTTAATGGCATCTGAGGTTTTGCCTTTAGCCCGTTTTTCCAACCATTTACCTAAGATGACAAATGTAATCAGAAACGCCGCGGTTTCGAAATAAAGTTCAGGTATCTTTTCTCCTCCTACTCCCAGGAGTGATCCGCGGGTTATGACATATACTCCATAATTAATGAGAGAGTAAAAGTATGCAGTTGAAGTACCAATCGCAATCAAACTGTCCATGTTAAATGTCTTCATCCGGAGTGCCGACCACATGCCTTTATAAAAAGAGCCGCCGAATAAGAATTGCACCGGAGTTGCCAGAATCAAAGAAATAATCCCGATAAAAGGAATCAAAAATACTTTACCGGGAATCCATGAAAAGAAGTCAAAGAACATAAAGTAAAGCATGGGCGCGCTTAAAATAGAGCTGCCTAAGAATTTATTAAACAGTTCTTTAATTTCGGCGTGGCGTTTTTTCCGTTCCAGTTCAGGGTCTTCCTGTTCTTGATAGGTTGCTTTATATCCGGATTTTTTCACCGCGTTAACCAAGTCGTCGACCCCTGACTTAGTCTCATCAAATACGACACTGGCTTTTTCAGCGGCAAAATTGACATTAGCTTCCTTAACTCCACTCACTTTTTTAAGTGATCGTTCGATCAGTCCGGCACAAGAAGCGCAGTGCATACCGGTGAGAGAAAGCTTGATGCGCTTATTAATTTCTTTTTGCGATCGACTATTGCTTGACTGACCAAATTTGTCATTCCCGCGAAAGCGGGAATCTATATTTTGTGGATCTCCGGTCAAGCCGGGGATGACGTTTGGTACTATTGAAGTTGTAATCCCGTTAGTGTAATCATTCGACTTTGGTTGTCGCGAGTTAGCACTGAAAATCTCAATCATGCCAAAACTACTGATCAATTGACCAACTTTTTCTTCAGAACCTAAATCTTCTTTATGAGCTGACACGATTGTTTTTCGATCATTTCGAATAACCCCATCAAAAAAAGATTTACCGCTTTCGTCCTGAAGAATTTTTCCTTCTGCCTTTAAATGTGATTCAAATTGAATCTTCATCGGTTTCCGACTGGATTGGTTTTTCAGAATAATTGAATCTGAAATTGGTTGATCAACTGGTAAGGTATTGGACACACTAGCTTTATACCCGGCCCGATCAACTGCAGCCAAAACATCTTCAATGGAAGCTTTTTCCATGTCCAAAAGAAGTTTTGCGACTTTATCTTTGCTACTTACCGAAACTTGGGAAACGCCGGCCGTTTCTCTTAATTCTTCACCTATAAGCGTCTCGCATGAGGAGCAGTGCATACCGTCAATAGCCAAATGTATTGTTTGTGTCATAAATCTCCTTAAGAAACAGTTACAATTTCGTAGGGTAGTCCGGTTAAAACTTGTTTAAATTCTTTTGGGTCAACTTTACGATTTGCTTCAACCTGCGCCAGACCATCGAGTGTTACGCGGGTTGAAGTAACTCCGGGAATTTTCATAAATTTTTTAATAATAAGTTTGACGCATGCATCGCAAGTCAGGCCTTTAAGAGTAATTGTTTGTGTCATATATTCCTTTTTTAGAGACACTTAATGAATTTATGAGTTTAGTGTCTCTTAAACCCGCCGCCCAAGTGCTCCCCGCCAATCCTTCATGTTTCAAATGAAGGCGGAGTAAACTTAGGTGGGTCAGATTACCTTTATACTTCCTCTTGGGACTCCCATAGCACACGTTATAGGGAACTCGCCACTTTTGTCGGGTGTAAATTCAAATACAAGTGTTTTACCTTTTTCCAAAAACTGCGGCTGGGTAAGCCGGGAGATCATGATTGAGCTCATGCAACCGGACCCTTCATCCTTGACATCAATTTCCATCCGTACGGGTTTGCCAACTCGCACTGAAAACGTATTAGGACTAATGTCATTTGCAGAGGTGTAAGTAGTTTTTACAATTTGCACACTATTTTCTACAACTGTGGGCGCTGGTGTAGTATCCGGATTTACCGCTTTTTTTGCTC
>CAYHKY010000080.1:0-5863 GCA_964357355.1 uncultured Gammaproteobacteria bacterium
TTATCATGAGCTTACTTGGTTTGTTAAGGTGCTAATTACGCAGATGATCTAATATACCAAAAACCCCCATCTTTTAGACGGGGGTTTGTTTTTTACTACGATTCACGAACTGTTAAAATATTTAATAATCCATTCCGCCCATGCCTCCCATGCCTCCGGGCATTCCGCCTCCGGCTGGCGCTTCCTTCTTTTCCGGCAGATCGGTGATTAGAGCTTCGGTTGTCAGTACCATCATGCCGACACTGGCGGCATTTTGGACTGCTGACCTAGTTACTTTAGCCGGGTCAAGTATTCCTGCCTCAAGCATGGAACCAAATTCCATGGTCATGGCGTTGTAGCCAAAGTCGGGTGTTTTGTTTTCCTCTATTTTTCTGACAACCCAACCTTCATCCGCGCCTGCGTTTTTCACAATCCAGCGGGTCGGCTCGGACAATGCGTGATAAAGAATGTCCAAACCAATCTTTTCATCAGCTATCGTGAGTGTATCACGTAGTTTGACAAGCACTTGGCGGGCGCGAAGAAGTGTCACACCTCCGCCTGGAACAATTCCTTCTTCAAGCGCTGCTTTGGTGGCTGCCACCGCATCATTGACGCGTTCTTTTTTGTCCTTGAGTTCAACTTCAGTTGCCGCGCCGACATTGATAACTGCTACGCCCCCGGCTAGCTTTGCCAGACGTTCCTGCAATTTCTCTTTGTCAAAGTCAGACGTACTTTCATCTATTGCCCGTTTGACTTGGGCAATTCTGGCCTGCAAGGCTTTGGGATCTCCTTTACCGCCGATGATGCGGCAATTTTCTTTGTCTGTCCACACCTTGTCTGCCTGACCACAATCCTGTACGGATACATTTTCAAATTTGCGTCCCGTATCTTCAGAGATGACAGTTCCGCCTGTTAAGACAGCGATGTCTTCAAGCATTTCCTTGCGCCTGTCGCCAAAGCCCGGGGCTTTGACAGCCAGGACATTAAATGTCCCGCGCAGCTTGTTGACGACCAACGTCGCCAATGCTTCTCCCTCAATCTCGTCAGCAATGATCACCAGGTTTTTACTTACCTTGACGAAATTCTCGAGGAAAGGAAGCAAATCCTGGATGGACGTGATTTTTTTGTCCGTGATTAAAATATATGGACTCTCAATCTCTGCTTCCATTTTGTCAGCATTGGTCACAAAGTAGGCTGAAGCGTATCCCTTATCAAACTCCATCCCCTCTTTGTATTCAATTTCCATGGCAAGTCCCCGACCTTCTTCAACAGTAACAACTCCGTCTTTACCCACCTTTTTCAAGGCTTCGGCAATGAGCGCCCCAATTTTGTCATCCTGGGCTGAGATGGTAGCTACTTTGGCCACATCATCCTGTTTGATCGTTTTGGCCATTTTCTTGATTTCCTCAACAACTGCCTGGACACCTTTTTCCATCCCAACTTTAAGAATCATGGGATTGGCACCTGCCGTGACGTTCTTAAAACCGTTATTGATGATGGATTGGGCAAGGAGTGTCGCGGTCGTGGTTCCGTCGCCTGCAACATCGTTAGTTTTGGAAGCTGCTTCTTTGACCAACTGTGCTCCCATATTTTCAAACGGATCCTCGAGATCTATTTCTTTGGCTACAGTCACCCCGTCATGAATGACGTTTGGTGCTCCCCATTTTTTGTCCAGGGCAACATTTCTGCCTTTGGGTCCCAAGGTGGTTACCACCGCTTTAGCCAAAATATTGACGCCTTTAACCAATTTTTGGCGGGCATCTTCACCGAATTTAAGTTGTTTTGCCATATTTATTTGCTCCTTAATTTCAAATCAGACAAATTAGTCTAATTTGACAAATTTGTAATTATTCAACGATCGCCAATATATCTTTCTGTTCAACCAGCAACCACTCTTCCATCCCGACTTTGATTTCATTGCCGCCCCATTTTTTGTACATCACTTTCTGTCCGGTTTTTACCTGCATTTTGACCGACTTTCCTTTATCATTTGTAGTGCCTGGTCCAACTGCCATAATTTGGCCGATCTGGGGTTTTTCTTTGGCCGTTTCAGGTAATAAAATTCCTGATGCGGTCTTTTCCTCTGCCTCAAGAGGTTTGATGAGTACGTTGTCGAACAACGGTTTGATCTTGGTTGCAGATACATGTGCCATAGATTATTCTCCTTTTAGAAACACTTAACGATCAGTCTTTTGACGGAGAGTTTAGTGTTTCTTAAACCCGCCGCTCACACGCTCTTTGAGTCGTGTACGAATAGTACCCAAAAGACTCAAAGTAAGTGTAGGCGGGTCCAAATTTTATATTATTATACTGATAAGGATAAACCACCGAAGCATTTTCTGGCAGTCAATATTGATGATTGCTATCATATGGGTGAATCAGAAATCTGTCAATAACCTATAGCAAATTGGCCGGATATTTAGATCGTCCTGACGATAAATTTAACTCAAATATTTTTGACTTTTTGTTTATGTCATGTTAAAACCACAAGTATAATATTTCTGTTATGGTAAAAAATACACAAAACTTTGTCCGACTCGCAAAGCGAAAACCACATTTAGCATCTCAACTGACTTCATTTTTTGCTGCTCAAGGCGTGCGTTACCGGGAACGGGAAGCACAAAATTACCCTGCACTTACTCGTATTCTGGAGTGGGCAAAAATTTATGTCGAAGAATTCATGCTCGGTAGAAGCGATCGGGCGGGTGACGTCGTCAGCCGGGAGGTTACCGAAGCCAGAAAACTTGAACTTGACTTTATCGGGCCTCACACGCACCATTTTCTGGTCGCCTGTATGGACGGGCGCAATATGCCTGCTGTCATGCTCTCCCATGTTCCCCACGTGGGCGGAGTCATGCGCACTCAGGCGGGAGAACTATTCGGGTTTTTGGAAAGCAGCGCCAAAAAAGACGTCATCATTGATAGGTCATCATACACCGCTGATTTGCTCAAACGATTATTGCTTTCCAAAGCCGGTGATACAATTTATTATTCTTTGGATAGCCATTTTGGCTGTGCTGCACGCGGTGAAATTCACACTGCTTCAGGCGGTATGTCCAAAGACGGAGGATTAAGAGCTGATGTCAGACGAAAAATCCTGATTGCCAAAGGTATCAAGACGTTGGCCCGAGAACTTGAGCTTCAGGGATACAAAACCGCTACCATCTTTCCGCAATTTTTTTCCTATGAACCGCATGACGGGACTCTGACCATGGGCTTGGAACTTTATCCGGAAACTGTTGGTCGAGATGGTTTTACCAATGAAGTTATAAAAAAATTTACTGCAGAGAAACGCATTCTTTCTACCTGGAAATTTTTGCATGATCCGCGCGTTCAAAAAGCCCTCTCCAAATTAGTAAGCGCTGCAGATTTCCGCAACAATTACCCCAAAACACTGCATAACAATTGGCAGGCAATTTCCGCTCTTTATAAAGGGGGGAAAGGTGAAATTTTTCGGGTAATTTTTAAGGAATTGCAATATATTTATGAGCATGCTGGCTGGAATATTGGTCAGGATGAAAATTTACAAGAAAACTGCATCGCTATTCACAGCCTTGAACACAAAACCAAAATTATGCTCAAAAATTTGGTTACCCGCTTCTCTATTGCCAAAAGCGACCACCACTGGCCGTTTGATACCCATCAGGAACAAGGAATTGTTTTGACAGAAGGCGGATATGCGCCATTTCCCTCAATTGACGTCTTTTCCGTATACTCCAAAGAAGATAACAAACCACTACTTGACCACACTTATCTGGCGCTTCAGTTAGTCCGAACTTTCAGGCGTAAAGGGAGTATTAAAAATCTCTTTTCACATCTGACAGATGAAGAATTTATCAGATCTCCGGTAGTCATTATTAACAAAGCAATTTTACGGGAGATAACTGAAGATGGTTGGTTGAAATTATCAAAAATTGACCTCACTCCGGCACTTTCTAATATCAATTGGGATAATCCGGAAACACTAACCTGGTCACAGAAAGAGTTTGAAAAACTTCTCAATCTGCGGATTTTTAAAGAACCTTTGCTTCCCGCAGACACCCTTCAATTTATCAATGGCATTTACGAGGTGTTTGACCGGTTGAGGTCTATGATGCGGGATTACCGCTTCAGACCGATGCTCCTTCATGCCCAAGTACTGGTGGTAAATGTATTAGTGGACAAGAACCGCCGGACAAGGGTCTTTGTGCCATCTCTGGTATAACTAATTCTCAATTTTATTTATCTCTTTATTTTAAAGGATCAACGATGGCGACATTTCGTCGTCCACCCAGAAGCTGAACCACTTGAATCGTATTTATGATAAGTAACGGATAATTTAATCCTAATTTGGCCGCCAACCACGCGTCTACCCGAAATCGTTTTCGATCTGGTACAGGCGTACTGTCATTAATCAAATTGAATGCAAGATATTGTTCTTCATGTTTACCAGAAAATGTCGTTTTTTCATTCATTGTCGCCTCAAATAGTTCTCGACCACTTGAAAATTCATATGGATGTACTCCTGCCAACTTCCCCGATCGCCACAATCTAAAAAATCCGCAGCCTAAAAAAAACTCGTCCAGATCTATGTTTGGCATTGTCCTACGCCTGTTTTCAAATTCTTGTTCACAATGTTGATCCGTATGCACAGTCGGCCTAAATCCCGCAGTTTGAATCAGCGAATCAGCAGCATCAGCTCCGTCTGCATTGCCGCCGGTTTCCAACGCCATGACACCGAATTTTGCACCAAGCAAAGTGGGCCCCCGATACAAATTTCTTCCGTCACCACAACCTAATGGATCGTTGTATTGAACGGAAACTAAACTTGCGGTTTGTGCAGACACTCTCTCGACTCTCCATCCGGCTTTCTTAAATAAAGAAACTGCCAAATCTGCATTAGAGACAGTTTGAAAACTCCTTTCATGTATAGCACCTCGCAATTCTTGTCAGCATAAGCCGTGTCATACCAAGATAAATCATGGTTTCTGCTGTTTTCGTGAGCCGTTCATAATCCCGCGCCAATCTTCTACATCGGGTTAACCAGGCAAGCGTTCTTTCCACAATCCATCGCTTCGGCAGGACCACAAATCCTTTCACCGTATCACTGCGTTTCACAATCTCCAGATCAATATTCCATGTGTCTTTTGCCCATGCAATGAGCGTGCCCGCGTAGCCTCCGTCCGCCCACAACTTCACCAGTTCTGCGTATTTGATCTTTGCTTTTCGTACTACGTGTCGAGCACCAACGCGATCCTGAATACTGGCTGCGTGAACGGTTGCAGCAATCAAAAATCCCAACGTATCAACGAGTATGTGTCGTTTTCTTCCTTTTATTTTTTTTCCCTGCATCGTATCCTTTTCCTTCCGTGACCTCTTCTGTTGCCTTCACTGATTGGCTGTCAATAATCCCTGCCGTTGCATACGGGTGTTTGTCTGCCTGTACGCGAGCGATGGACCGCAATTTATCGTGGATTTTCTCGATACTTCCGTCGTTTTTCCAGAGCCAAAAATAGTAATAGACCGTGCCTGGTGGAGGAAAATTTTTGGGCAACATCCTCCAGGTGATCCCACCTTTGAGTACATAAAAGATTGCATTCAATACCTGGCGGATGTTCACCGTTCTCGGTCTCCCTCCTTTCATTGTTCGTGGTTTGGGTATGAGTGGCTTGAGGATCTGCCACTCCAGATCAGTCAAGTCCGATGGGTAGGATTTGGACATATCCTACCAGCTTAATCTATCAATGGTGAGTTTTCAAACAGGCTCTTAGAAATACCTGGATCATGTTCTTTTCTGTCTTTAAGCATAGTTCGGAAATATCTTGGGGAAAATATGCATTCTATCAGAGGCAGGACTTACGCAGTTAGCACTTTAACATAATGGTTGATTTGATTTCTACCTAAA
>CAYHKY010000081.1:0-5815 GCA_964357355.1 uncultured Gammaproteobacteria bacterium
CAGGTAACTTAAGGTATTTATATATGCAGGTTGCTATCGTTGGATTGGGGAGGATGGGGAAAAACATTGTTTACCACCTTTTGGAACAGGGAGTTTCGGTCGTGGCGTATAACAGAAGTCGGGATGATGTGGAGGAAGTAGCCAAGAGGGGTGCAATCCCTGCTTACCAACTTAATGATATACCGCAAAAATGGCAGTTGAACAATTCCGGTCAAAATAATCCAATTGTAGTGATCCTTTTTGTTCCCAGCGGCCATCCGGTTGATGAGGTGCTATGGGGAGCCAGAAGCGGTGGCGCACAGCATGAAAAGGATCAAATCAGGGTGATGGCGCAAAAAGGACTGGCTGAAATCTTACCTCGAGGCTCAATCATCATTGACGGCGGAAACAGTTTTTATAAAGATTCAATCCGCAGATATGAGTTATTAAAAAAACACGGAATAGAATTTTTAGACATGGGTACGAGTGGTGGGTTGGAAGGGGCAAGAAAAGGAGCATGCCTGATAGTAGGAGGGGATGAAGCGATTTTTACGCGCGTGGAACCAATTTTAACTAAAATTGCTGTCAAAGACGGCTATGCTTATTTTGGCCCCATAGGTGCTGGCCATTTTGTAAAAATGGTCCACAATGGAATTGAATATGCTTTGGTGCAAAGCTTTGGGGAAGGGTTTGAAATTTTAAAACGGGGTCCATATAAATTGAATTTAACTCACGTTGCCGATATATACAGCCGGGGAAGTGTCATCAGAGGGTGGATAATTGAGCTTTTAGCGCGCGCATTAAAGAATGACCCGGAGTTGTCAAAGTTTCAGGGAAAGATTGCCGGCGGAGAAACAGGTGTCTGGACCTATCAAACTGCTAAAGAATTAAATGTAGCAGCTCCGGCGATCGCTGCGGCGCTTGGCGCCCGGAAAAATTCACAAGTGACACAGAGTTTTGCCGGTAAAGTCATATCGGCTCTTCGTGCTCAATGGGGGGAGCATAGTGAAGGCAGGTTGCATCCCAGTTTGGAAGCACTGGAATTGGAGTAAAAAGGGTGTCAGGACTTAATTTTGGTAGTTAAGATAAGAGATGAAAGGAGGAAACTGAATGATACGTAAAGTAGACGATAATGCAAGTTTTTACCCCATACCCGATAGAGCAAAAAGACCTCCGGATCAACATATTTTGGCAGTGATTGGCAGAACCAACGCGATAATACTTCCTTATTTGCAGGAGAATCCGAAGGCAGGATTAGAAGCGTTGGCTTAACTTGCTAGTGAATTAGGATGGGAAGTGCTTCCCTCAGAAAAAAGTGATACCTACTTTAAACTTATTCGAGGAAAAAAATTTTATTTAGAAACCAAAACAACTTCTGATGTGCAGTTGTGGCATTTTGGACACGAAATCATAGCTGGAGAGATCGTCGCAGAGGCAGTAAGAAGATCCCAAGACAGAACAGATCGGATCTCATTTATTCGTGATCATTTACTTATCGCATTAGTTGCCGATATGGTGTCGATACCAGAAATCTCAGATTCAAGGTTCAGAGAATACTTAATTAAGGATCGCAAACGATACATGAGGGAACTACAAGAGCCAATTGAGATTTGGATCAAAGCAGAAACACTCCTAAACAAAAAGACACCATTTGGCTTTTCAATATAGAAAATGCTTAATTACGAGTCCGGCCGGACGTCAAGTTAAGTCAATAATTTTCCCCAATGTTTCTCACAAAGAGATTTAGCTTTATCACCCAACCAATCTTGAGGCAAAAGTTCAAAAGGAAGCTGAGGGTCATATTTCAAAATGGAAAAGTAGTAGCTGACATCAAGAGGAGTCCAACGTTTTTTATTATTTACTGAATTTAAGAACTCTCCGTACCGCCTGTTTATGGCATCTAGTTTATAAATCCGCTTGATAAGACTGGACAAATCCTCATCTCCGACAGCTCCGTCTTGTCCCAAGTCAGAAACAATCACCATACCCGTCAAATGTCTTTCTTCAATAAAGCTAGAAATTAAAGATTTAGGATTTTTAAATACCAAAAAGACACTTTCCTGAAGCATACCGGCACCTAACCCTCGAATAAAATTCCGTAAAAGTGTCCGCTGCCTGTGAAAGCGTTCCGGTATGTCGTATGTAATTAAATACATTCTGCCATCCCAATGCCGATTCTGCCGATACTCGGGCAGGAGTCTTTTTAAGTATTGTTTGCCCTTAGGTGTCATAGACAATGTTTTATCGATAGGAGAATAAGCAACTAGGCGCTTTTGCCTAAGATTTGTTAGAGTCTTGTAAATTGTTTGATAATTAAAATCCGATAATAATTTCGATGCTTCATTGAAAGCCTGATCATAACCAATATAGGTAGGTTGTTTCCCAAAAGAGGAAAGGGTGAGAAAAAAAGAATAGAGTGTCAGATCTGTAACTGTGCCTAATAGACCATGAGTGAGGGACAAACATAATTTTGTGATATCTTTTCGTTTCACACTAACATCTTAATTAATGATCCGGCCGGACGTCAAGTTGAGAAAAGTAAGATTGTTTTACACAACCAACTGACATCTGATATTGAAATTCCTACGTTCTTTAGGTCGGAGTATCTACGGAAGGATTTTTTTGGCTTCAATGATTTGACCAGTCACAACATCCGCATCTTTGGAAAGTAAGGCTTTTGCCAGGTTCGCCACTTGTTCTGGTATAAGGCATGCGCTTGGGTCGGCAAACTCCGAAAGAATTTTGAGTAACTTGCTGTGTATGTATCGGAAGGTGAGATGCAGTTTACCAGTATGCCTTTGTCTTTAAGTTCCTGGGAAAGGCCTATCGTAAGGTCCTCAAGCGCTTTTTTGGAGACATAGTAGGGGAGCCAACCCTTGGCCCCACCTTCAAACGTGCCAGAGATATTCATTATCCTACTTCCTGGTGGCATCAGGGGAATGAGGGCATGGATAAGCAGCATAGGCGCAGTCAAACCCACAGCCATGGTTGTCAAAACTTGTGAAGTAGAATACTTATCATAATCAATCTTATAAAAGGCCTTTGAACCGTCATGATATACGCCTGCCACATTTACCAGCACGTCCAGTCGGGGAGTAGCTAGTTTTACTTGATCAGTGAGCTTTTGTATTTCTTTGAGGTTGGTCAGGTCTGTTGGTATGGTCAGGATCGGTTCAGAAGATCCTGAGACTCGACTCACCTCACCGGCTGCCTGAGTCAGTTCTCCGGTTGTTTTCGAAGTCAGGATGAGATTATAGCCATTCTGAGCCAGGGTGATGGCTATGGATTTGCCAATGTCGCTTGAGGCACCTGTAATGAGAGCAAATTTAGTGTTTGATTTCATATGTCTTTTTTTTAAACAAAATCTATGATACATTTTATTGTTAGAACATAATTTTATATAACTGTTGTTCAATCGGTGAACATGAGAGTCTTGACAAAATCTCAAATCCTCAAGAAATACTTTGAAACGCTCGGGTTGACACGGGACGAAGCAAGTCTCTGTGACGTCCTGCTACGCAAAGGTAAGATGACAGTGCTTGCACTGGCCAAAGAAACCGGAGTAAACAGGACTACATCATACAGACTTTTGGAACAGCTTAAAAAGATGGGATTGATATCGCATGTGGTGGATGAGCGCCGGGTCTTGGTAGAGCTGGCTGACACTTCCTCGTTTGAACTACTGGTAAAGGAGCGGGAAGCGGAAGTCAAATTTCTCAAAGAATTTTACCCGGCATTTTCATCTTTTGTGCACTTTTCGCAAATCAAGGGCCAACCGGAAACAAAAGTGTTATTTTACCGCGGAGTGGAAGGTATAAAACAGATGATTTGGAACGTGTTGAAGGCTAAAAAAGAAGTTGTGGGGTACAGTTACCTGACTATTGAAACCGTAGTCGGAGAAGTGTTTACCAATGATTGGTTAGACGAGTTTCGCAGTCGAAATCTTGAACTTAGAGATATTCTTTCAGATGCTTATGTTGAAAGCAAGAAAAAATTGAATAAGTCCATTGTTTTTGACGAACCGCATTTTCATTCTCGATACATTCCAATCGAGATTTTAGATATTAACCATCAGATGGATATCTATAACGAGGTCACTTCATTTTACAACTGGCATGAAGGCGAGATCTTCGGTGTCGAAATCTACAATGAAAAAATTGCCAAGATGCACAAACAACTGTTTGAGATCGTGTGGGGAATGGGAAAGCAGGAATTATAATTACGCAATTCCTATCAAACTACTTTCATCCCTGACATTTGCAAAAGCGAGTTTATCTAAGATGCCACGAGCCTCGACTTTGAGAATTTGTTTTATACGTCTAATTTGTATAATTTCCTCCTGTCCACCGTCGTGAAAAAGTAGTAAGTTACGAAATGGTGAGATTGTTTTATCAGGAATAGATAATCCTTCATCTGTGACAGAAAAATTATATTCAAGAAAATCTGCATAGCAAATTGATGGAAATATCCTCATGTTATTAACTACCGGATATCCGGAACTAAATAACATTGCAGCGGCAACCCTGGATCTTCTGACCCCTTTGTGGCATCCTATCGCCAAAAATTCATGTGGCGGAAATATTATTTTTATACAAGAATCAAAACCCTTTAAAGCAAAGTCTTGGTATTCAAATTTTTCAATACGCATAAGTTAGAAAGGTATTATAACTTCAGGTGACATTTAAATCCATTCATGTTACAACTATTAATAATAACTGATAAATAATACCCTGAAATTTGAGAGAATTTAATTTTATGATTTACTTAGGCGCTGACCATGGGGGCTTTGAGCTTAAAGAAAAAATAAAGCAGTGGCTTACCAAGTGGGGATACCAAATTGAGGATTTGGGTGCAAAAGAACATATTCCAGGTGATGACTATCCCCAATATGCATTTTCTGTAGCTGAAAAAGTATCCCAAAACGACGATGACACTTTACCTTGGCAGAAACGTGTCAAAGGAATCCTAGCGTGCAGATCTGCCGGTGGGATGGTGATTGCCGCCAATAAACTGAAAAATATTCGGGCGGTAGCAATAGCCGACACAGAAGAAGCGAGTCTGGCGCGTGAAAAAAATGATGCCAACATCATTGTTCTTGCCGGAGATTATATCTCAGAGGACCAAGCTCAGGAAATAATCCGTAAATGGTTGGATACAGAATTTTCTAATGAGCCGAGACACGTGCGTAGACTCAATCAGATTCGTGAAAGGGAAAATAAACATGAATGCGAATGCGGCGGGGGATGCGTATGATTGAAATCATTCCCAGTCCGGGGACAGAGGATAAAAACTTTGACAGTATTCAATATAAAGTCCGCCTGGTGATTGGATTGGTGGATTGGGTTGAGATTGATATACTAGATAATACTTTGTACCAGAATGCTACTTACAATAATTGGGAATCATTTCGTGCGTTCAAAGACGAGATTCATTTAGCCGGACATTTAATGGTTAGTGATCCGGCAAAATATGTTGGCCCCTTAGTGATTAATGGTTTCAAAAGGTTAATTGCTGATGTTGAAGGCGACACGGTGCGTGATTTTACAAAGAAATGCCGCGAGAGGGGGGTAGAGGCAGGAGTTGCTCTTAATGGTCCTGCCTCATTGGAGTTAGTCGAGCCATATGTTGACGAAATAGATACAGTGCTCCTGATGACAATCAACGCGGGTTTCTCAGGCCAACTGTTTTTACCAGCAGTTTTACCCAAAATAAAAGCACTGAAGGAATTATATCCACACATGCCGATTGAAGTCGATGGCGGGATTGACAAACAGACCGCGCCTCAGGTTTTAGAAAATGGAGCTCGATTTTTAGTCGACATTGAAAAAGGCCAGAA
>CAYHKY010000082.1:0-5726 GCA_964357355.1 uncultured Gammaproteobacteria bacterium
TTTTTTCATCCCTGCATTTTACCGCAGGGGGTTGCAATCGATTATAGAACTTCTAAGTCTCAAAGGAGCGTCTTTTGTATTTCTTGTCACCTTTTGCTGAGATTGAGATGGTGATGTGGATTTTTCCGGTTCTACGTATTCGTCCATCACCCACCCGCGGTCGGGATCGTAAAAAAGAATACGTAGTAAATTTTGTAACACAATGTTCACCCCCTTTAAAAATAAAAAAACTCCCTTTTTTGGGAGTTGTGATGTCTAAGTTTTTGTAAAATATGGTTGTTATGACACCACAACCCTCCTATTAAACGGAGTTTGATTCACTTTAATCGTACCATTATATATATGAAATTTGTGTGCCTGAGTCATGTTTAAATTAAGTTTGTTGGAAATCAGCGTTAATTACTGAAATACTATAGGAAATACAACTGAAGGTGTCAATAAGTAAAATCAGTTCAGCTGCACCTAATTAACCAACCTGTGTAGATACAACGCGGTCGGGATTGAGGCCGAATTCCGTGCCTTTTTTCTTATACATCGCCCAATAAGAACGTTGCTTTTTCTTGGATTTCATAACATTGAGCCATGAACCTGATTCGCTGATATTTTGGCGAATAAGCTTGAGGACTGTTTTTAGTCGATCCAAGAAATTAAGATGATAAATTCCCGGATCTACCATGTTTTCACTGACAGCTTGTCTTACTTGACGATCGACTGACTTAAGGGTGACAATCAAAGCCCGCAACTCTTCACGAATCTCTTCAATTTTTTTAACTACTTGGGACTCTTGCTCTTTAATTTTCGCAATCACTTCCTGAGAATACTGTGAGTGAAACTGTTCACGTCGTCCGTAGCCCATTGGTTGGCGTTCAAAAGGGGATGGAAATGGCATTGGACCATCAAATGGATTGGGAGGAAACATCGGGGATTTTGGGTCAGTTCCTACATTCACAGCTTGACCTGGCTTCATGTCACCGGATTTGGGTGTACCAAACAGTGAACTTAGTGCATCAGAAGTGATGCCACCCAAGACGTCATTACCCACAGTTTTGGCGACGCCTTTACCTACGTCTCTTAACTGTTCTATGAGAGAATCATTGAGATACGCTTTAGGCTGGTTTTTTTTAGATGTGTCATTCATGACAAAAACAGTATAGCCTATAGGAAAAAAGTTGTCAATGCGAACCGACTAGAATTTCAGTCCTTAAGTTTATGGCTTAATGACTGTGTCTTTCATGAGTGAATTTATCGTCTTTTGACGGCGGAGCATGGTGGTTAAATAGTAACTTTCGTTTTTAAGGGATGTTTTCTCCTCCTCCGTTTTAGCTTTGGCTATGATAGCCTCAATTTCTGCCGGTTCCACAGTCACTTTTTCCATGTCAGCAATTTCTTCCAGGGCAAATTCAAGCGTCAAACTGCTGATTATTTTTTTACGCTCCTCTTCCCGCAGTTGAGTGGCTGTTTTACTTTGAGCTGCTAAATATTGTTCCAGCGACAATCCTAGCTTCCCGAGTTCCCCATACATTCTTGAGAGTGATCGGTTGAGTTCAGTTTCAATAAGTACTTCTGCAAGCTCAACTTGGATCACATTTGCCAGCGCTGTAAATAATTCGTCGAGAGTTACTTTTGCATCCTCATCCTTTTTTTCATCAGTATTTTTATCCGGTGTCCAGATTTTCTGGTTTTTACTGCGTTTAAGTTCAGTAACCGCCTTGTGATAATCGCCAATAGTCAGCTTCGGTTTATCGCAAGAAGTTATGGATATTTTCCAGTCTTTACCCTCCTGGGCTTCCTGAAGCGAGATGTGCGGGGTTATGATCGGATGAAGACCGTATTCTTTGACCGAATCTTGATAAATTCCCGGAATGATCTCTTTTGCCACTTCTTCATAGACAACTTGTGAATTGACCTGTTTAGCCGCCAGCTCCTTGGGAGCTTTGCCTTTACGAAAACCTGATACTTCAACCTCCTCGGCAATTCGGTCGAAAATACGTACGTAGGCTGTCTTGATGTCGTTCCACGGCACTGTAATGATCATTTGATAGGCATTGCCGGGTAATTTGGTAAGTGTCTTATGCATGTTTACGGTATTCTACTATAGGTACCTGAAATAGGCAAAAAACGTCGTGGGAGCTTCAGTTTTGCTTATTAAAATTGACATGCATATCCAAAAGAGGATAGGTTAACTCGCTCTCAGATAGGTCAGCTTTTGCTGCGTCTGTTTTGAGAGTGTTTAATTGATTTTCAAAATTAACAAAGTCAGTTGAGCCGCCGAATTCAGAAATTTTTCTGTCAGTTGGCGTGGCGGAAGGGCTTGATACTGTGTTTGCAGACGGGCTGGGGTTGGGAGATGTTACTTGGTTAGGCAGTGGTAAAAGTAAGGCAATCACGATGCTGATCATGATTCCAACTAAGATAATTATAAGTGTCGGCAAGAAAAGTGACCGTTTCTTAACAGTTATAGCAGGAGGTGGAGTGGTCAATCGTTCTTGATTAATAGTCTCCATACTTGATACTCTCTTTTAATTCGGTCATAAACGCAAGTGCTTCAGTAATATATTGTTTTGCTTCAAATATGGTGAACTGCACGTTTATATAACTTTTTGAAAGTTGATCAACTCCGAATCCAGATAAGACATCTGTCTTATTTCTCGCTTCAAAAAGTTTTTGTTCAGCCAGAAGAGCTTTGTTTTTTGCATCGAGCACCCACCGTTCCAGTCTAGCCGTATCTTTTCCCTGAGTTTTTAATATCTGGATCAAATGTTGCGCTTCGCCGTCAAGCAGTTGATATCGCAAATACAAACTCTCTACTTTTGAAATTATAATAGTGGCTGCTATTTTTCGGGAAACAGTTTGAAAAGTATTGTCACGGCTTTCTGCTTCCTGTGATATGCGCACTGAATCATCCAGAGTAGAAACAGAAGGAATTCGGTTTTGGTGGCCCAACAGGAATACTTCTTCTTCATTTAGAAGCGTAGCGTATGATTGGTCAGCGTTTTTAAGCCGGAGTAGGCTGATAAATGACAACAAGACGCCATTACGTTGTGACAGGAAATTTTTCACTGCTATCAATGCTTCATTTTGTGCGGTAAGCGTACCGTATTGCAGATATTGATTTTTAGTGGTGAGGTATTGGGTATGGGCGCTGCGATAAGAGTCGTAAGTTTTCAAAAATCCCTGGTAATCAGATTGAAAATCAGCTTTCGCCGGGGTTTTTATGACAATCGTTAAAAAAACAGCAACAATAATGCCTAAACTCGAATACGTATATTTATTTTTCATTAAGGACTGACTTAACTTTATCACTGTTAGCTTTTTGAAGTCAATGTGGCTTTGAGTTGAAAAGCGACTGCTTTTGGAAAATTCTAAATCTGTTTCATCTAGAATTTCACCCCTCCTTATCTACAAATGTGCAAAATCGAGTTCTTCGTATTTGAGAATAACGTGGAATTTCAATTTCACCATAGTGAAAGCCTTTAGCAAGGTCAACACTATCTGACCTGACATAGTAGTAGGCTTGATTCTCACTGTTTGTCCGTGAAAAGTTCTACACCCGGGACTCGAAATTCTAAGATGAGAGTGCTCAAAAGGACGTGTCCTTTTTGGTTCGAGGACAATTGCCTGGTGCGAATCTTGTATCTGGAAATAAACATGTATCCTGAATCTTTCGTAAAGAGCATTATATGGTTGGGTTTTCTGTGGTGGATTGTCATCACTCAATTGTAGGATAGTAGCGATATCTATATCTTTAGTGGCGGATTTTTCGTTCGCAACACCACCTATACCAATACACCACATTTTTTCACCTCTAAAAAGTGGGAAAGAAGCTAAACCTCTGATTATTAATCGCAATTGCGCAGATTCGCGGCTTGTTAATCGTGATGTAAAATTATCAGTTGCGATTTCAACTATTTCTTTCATTTCTAGGAGATTTGGCAGAGATTATTTATATTATTAGCAGAGTTTACTTAGAGGGTTCTCAACTGTGCCGGGGAGAGGACTCGAACCTCCAAGAGTTTTAAAGCTCACAGGGTCCTAAGCCCTGCGCGTCTACCAATTTCGCCACCCCGGCTTCATTATTATTATACTCGAGTGTGGTAAGGGGTGGTATATCAGATTGTTAGTCCGAGGGTTTTTGCTGATGTGTTTTGATACTCGCCGATTTTACGCATAAAAAAGCGCACTTTTCCGGCCCAAGTGGTGGAAGGCGGAGCATATACAGGTGCAATTTCCTCCACAGTATCACGGCCGTGATCTATATACTTTTCCTTTAGCGTTTTAGTTACGAGTTCAATTGATTGTTCCCAGTTTTCAAATCTGTACTCTCCGTTTGCCCAACCATACGCATTATAAGAATTATATGGAATGTGCTTGCCGAAGCTGGATTCTACACCTGAAATTGCAGGTACCAGTCGCCAGTCTGGTAAATTATATAGATCGGCAGTTTTAAGAAAAGATGCAGCATAAGTAGCCATGGGAGATTGGTGAGATTCGAGAAACTGAGTAAGTTGCATGACCCGAGGATCAGTTTCTGTTATCTCAAATTTGACAGAAGCTGACGCTAAAGCAACATCAGAAGCATGGATAGGTATGGTTGACAATTGAAATAATAAAATTCCAAAAAATAAGGATTTGGTTCTGTTCATATTTTCCCCCGAGTCTCGACTCGGGACAAAACCTGAAAATAACATAGAAGATAAATATAAGTCTATTTGTAGAGAAATAAATTTAGCCAAAAAAAATCCTAAAGCAGACACTTATCGCATCAACCTTAGGATCTGTGCGGTAGTATACCGTAAACTATAGGTTTTGTCAAGGCAAGCTGATGAGAGTAAAAAACTTTGAGGCTAGATGAGTTCATCCATGAAGCGCCGAACACATTTGGCCCAGGAATTGCCTTTCTCAACCGAAGGTGGAGCATAAATTGGACCAATTTGTTCCGGAGTTGTAAGCCCTTTGCTGTAGAAACGGATCGCCAGATAATTAGTTATGACCTCTATCGCATGATCCCAATCACCAAATTCGGCACCACTTGATTGACCTGAATAAATTGCGTATCCCCAAGCATTGTATGAACCAGCCGGTATCTTCTTACCCAAATTTGATTCGCACATTCCGATAGCCGCGATCATCCGATAATCTATTCCTTGTGCGTCTGAATTCAGAACTATTTTTTCGGCAAACGGTTCCAGAGGAGATTCATGAAGCCGTAAAAATTGGCGGAGTATTTCAGGCCTGGCATCACCTTTTTCTACCGCTGCAGAAAAGCTGCCTAATACTTCAGGAAGAGCTGCATAAAATTGATAGCCGTTTTTCACAACCAGTTCTCGTGCATAGCGAGCAGCCAGTTCATTACCGCTTTTCACTTTTGAATAATGTGAGAGGAAAAGCACACTTGTCAGTAGAGTTAAGAAGACACCTGGAGTCCACAATAATACTAATAGCAGCTTACGCCACCTCATTCTCCTATAGTTACATATACAGTGTATAGATGTCAACCCAACATATGTTAAGTTGATTCGAGTGTGAATATGTTGGATAATGACCACACTTAAATGTTGATTTGTGACGGTTTATCCTTTGAAATTTGAATAAGGGCGCATAGCTCAACGGTAGAGCAACTCCCTCTTAAGGAGTAGGTTGAAGGTTCAAATCCTTCTGCGCTCACCAAAAAAGTAGCGTATCAAAAACGGCACCTAGCCGTTAAAATAATGGCGGTAAATCAACCC
>CAYHKY010000083.1:0-5572 GCA_964357355.1 uncultured Gammaproteobacteria bacterium
GAGCCAACCGATTCAGAACGGACATTTTTCGGATCTTGAACATTGGAGATCGACTTTGATTTTAAATAGTCCCCCGGATTTACCCACTGGTTGTTTTTCCTAATTTCAAAATGCAAATGCGCTCCGGTTGAACAGGCTGGATATCCTGTATTTCCGACAACCGCTATCGGATCACCGGTTTTGACAGGTCCTACTTTTTGACCAGTGATAAGTGCTGCTTCAAGTGCCTGTCTTTCAGCCAATGCCTGTTGTAACAAACGCTGATAGGTTGCCTCATCATTTTTTGTCTGATCAAGCAACACTACTTTGGCTTTCTTTTCTTTATCCAATGCCAATCTCTGTGTCTCAAGTTCAACTTTTAATTGTTCTTGCTCTGTCCGTTTTTTTTCCCTTAACTCTTTTTGCTCGCCGAAATCCAGCTTCGTAAATTGAATATCTGTCATCACTTGCCGATCATGAGTTTGAGCCAACTCTATATATTTCATCCGGCTCAATAAATCAGATATCCCGTCTGCAGCTATTAATAATGGAAAATATGAAATGCGATTGATTTTGTACGAGGTCACAATTCTCGTCAGCAATATTTCGGACATGCGCGACAATGTCGTTTCCAATTTTTCAATCTTAGAACTTAATGTGCTGATTTCGTCACCCAAACGCTTTATTTTTTCTGCCGTATCGGCAACTTCTAATGTTTTTAACTTTATTTGATTATCTTTGGTTGTTATTTCATTGTGCAAAGAGCGTTCTTTGGTTTGAGCCTCGGAAATTTTTTGTTTTAAAGAATCAATTTCGTTTTCTAGATCTTTAAATTCATCACCCCGGACAATAAATATTGAAGAAAAAAGCAGCAGGACTGCAAATAAAATACCGGTGGTAATTCGTTTTTTACTCATGTAGCGGTGAGATTTAGCGCAGATAACGGTTGATGGCTAGCGAACTGGCGAAAAATCCCAATAAGATCCCCGTAATAACCATACCCGCGGCAAATACTATTAAAAAAACAGAGGGCAAGGGAAACAACGGAATGCCCACAAATAATGAAGCCAAAAACGGAGAGGTATAAACCAGTATGCCAATATCAATTCCAGTACCGATCAATGCTCCTATTGCTCCGTACACCATTCCTTCCAGAATAAATGGAATACGAATATACCAGGGTGAAGCACCTACTAATTGCAGTATCTCTATTTCCTCTCTTTTCAAGGCAATTTTCATTCCAACAACAGTGATCACTGTAAACAAAGAAACAAATCCTAAAAATAAAACCAAAAAAATACCGACTTGCTTTACTGCTCTGGTCCATGATACCAATAGATCTACAACTTCTTTTTGAAACACAATATCTTCCACATCAGGCTCTTTTTTGAGAAGTTCTGCTAGTTCAGACAAGAATTCAATTTTTACCGCCGACACTTCAATCGAAGCGGGTAATATATCAGCAGAAACCATTTCCAATAACAAAGGATCATTTTTGAATTGTTTTTGGTATATAGCTAACGCCTCTTCTTTTGAGATAAATTTAACATTTGCGACTTTATTCATGAGGCGCAACTGCTGTTCAAGTTTTTGAATATCTGCTTCTTTTTTAGTATCTTTAAAAAAGACGATGATTTGGGGTTTCTGCTCAAATGACCTCAGTACTATTGTCGATCCAAGGCTCACAATCAAAAACAAACCTCCGACGGTGAACGTCAGCAACATCATTGAAACTGCCGCAAAAGCTTGATATGGTGTACGCCTGATATGCCGCCACGTATTTGAGAGTACTCCCATAATTACTATTTGTATTTCCCTTCTTTTTCATCTCCCGCAATTTTGCCTTTTTTCATAGTAATGACGCGTTTTCGCATACTATTAACAATATCACTGTTGTGAGTGGCCATTAAAATAGTGGTCCCCATTTTATTAATTTCTTTGAGAATTTTGAGTATTTCCCAAGAAGTTGTAGGATCAAGATTGCCGGTCGGCTCATCTGCTAAAAGTACTGCTGGACCGGCGACGATGGCTCGGGCAATAGCTATGCGCTGTAACTCGCCTGCAGAAAGTTGTGTAGGAAAATATCGCATCCGGCGATCTAACCCGACTAGTCCCAATACTTCCATAACTTTTTTTTCAATTTCGTGTTCCGATTTGCCCAATATTTCCAGCGCTATTGCTATATTTTCAAAAACAGTCCTGTCTGATAGTACTTTGAAATCTTGGAAAACCATACCAATTTTGCGGCGCAGCAACGGAATACGCGATTTCGGTAACTTGCCGACATCCATCTCACCAATGTGAATACTTCCCTGACTAGGTAATAAGTGACGCACTACCAAACGCATAATCGTAGTTTTGCCTGCACCTGAGGGTCCGACGAGGAAAACAAATTCGCCCGCGTTTAGAGTAAAAGAAACGTCATCCAACGCCCTTGTTTGATCTCCGAAAATCTTTGATACACCCTGGAAAGATAAAACCATAAAACTATTAAATTAATTTGCGCTATCTGCTGTTCGTACATATCGCAGTACCTCTATCCGCTTGTCCATGCGCTCCTTTTCAATTGTGGCTATACTTGCTTTGAGTGATTCGATATATTTACGCTGTTGCAATTGAGCAAACATACCAAACGAAAACCCCATAGCAAGAGACGTAATAAAAACCATACTGCACAACATTACCAGTTTAATTTTCGGTCCTTTTTCCAACCCGAATTCCCATCGTTTCAATACCCGCAAATAATGTGTGAACTGAGTACGTGTTTTCACTCAAGTAATTCAAGTTTGCCGACATCCATAAACCAACCTGCTTTTTCTGCTGCAAATGTTTCTCCCCACACTTTCACCTTTTTACCAATATAGTCATCGAGTGGTATTGTAGAAGATGTGAGGTACACATCCTGTGATGGACCTCCCGACCGCTCCAGGTGATGACTACCCTCACCATCAACACCGCCTTCACGAAGGATTCCGTCAGCACTATCTTTAAAAGTTTTCTCATCGGAACTACCCACTATTTTCTTATCTGTCCCACTTGTTACTCCGCCATTTTTACTTCCCGCTGACACTGAACCACGAACCAATATGAAACCGGTGAATGCACCCGCAATAATAATTGCAATCGCAGCAATTATTAACGGCAAATTAAATGTAACTTTGGTTTCTTTCATAGGCTCAAGTTCCCGAACAAGGGGACGAGTCTCTACCGGATTTTTCACCTCTTTGGTAAGGATAGGTTCTTTTTTCATAAGAAACCTCTATATTTAGAGGATACCTTCTCTACTCTATTTTTTCAAGTCAGAAGAAACAGAGGACAAATGGATGTAAATTATCGGTGGCTTGTAAATTGCTTCAGATATGCTTCTATAAATGGATCTAATTCCCCATCAAGCACTGCATCCGTATTGGACGTTTCATATTCGGTGCGCAGGTCTTTAACCATATGGTATGGATGAAGTACATAACTTCTGATTTGATTACCCCATCCGGGTTTTTTATAAGTGCCTCTCAGGTCTTTTTGGGTTTGAGATTTTTTCTCTTCCTCAATTTCCCACAGTTTGCTGCGCAGAATTTTAAGTGCATTTTCGCGATTTTGTCCCTGATACCGTTCTTGTTGACATTCAACGATGATTCCGGTCGGCTTATGCTTAAGCCTGACAGCAGTCGATACTTTATTGACGTTTTGACCACCTTTTCCACCACTGCGATAGAATTCCCATACCAAATCGTTCTCGGCAATACCAACTTCTTCTTCATTTTCCAAAACTGGCAATACTTCAACAAGGGCAAATGAAGTTTGTCTCAATTTATCTGCATTAAAAGGTGATTGTCTCACCAGTCGGTGCACTCCAACTTCACTTTTTAGGAGTCCATAAGCATGTGTTCCGGAAACAGTAACTGTCACACTTTTGATCCCGGCTTCGTCTCCCGGAGTAAAATCAATTTCTTCACTACTCCAACCTTTTTTTTCAATCAAACGCGTATACATCCGGTAAAGCATCGAGGCCCAATCCATTGCTTCAGTTCCCCCCTGACCGGCATGGATTGAAAGTATGGCATCACCAAGATCGTAGGGACCTGATAAAAATACTTTTACTTCCATTTTTTCCAACGCCCGGGAAATCTCGTTCTCATTGCCTTCTGTCAAAAGCAGCTCAAGCATCTCGGCTTCTTCCACTTCTTTTTGCAAAGCAGATAACTCCCTCATCTTAGCAGTTGCTTTCTCCCTGTCCTGCCAAAACGCGGGATCTGAAGCTTCTTTTCCTAAATTTTCGATCTTTTGCTTCGTTTCAGAAATATTAATCTTAGTAAGCACATCAGCAACCCGCTTTTTTAATTCTTCCATAACATGAAGATTGTATTGTGTTTACTGTCCGAATACAAATTCGGTGTAGTATTAAACATATTCTAGTAATTCTTCGTAAATTAAATAGAGATGAACAGATATCAACGGGAGAATTTTTTAACGAGCAAGTATCTTTACTATAACAGAAAAAATCTTACAACCCAGCGGTTTAAACTCATAGTTATTACCTTGTAAAGGTTGTTCGGGTATTTGTGTCCTTACGGATTATCACTCCGTGTTTGGAAGCAAATGCATCGATATTCTCTTTTGATGGGTACCCTATACGAAAATATTCAAGCTCTCCTTTATCCGAGCAAGTAATAATTGTTGTTGAATTATTTCCTTGTGACTGCTGTTTAAGATCCCCGCTGTCAACAACTGCTGAAATATATTTACTAAAAAAAAAGTCTTTTAAGACTCCAACAGCTGTGGTGTTTGCCCCTGTAGTTGTGATATTTGCTGATGAAACATAAATATCAATCGGAGTTTTTGCTGTTTGTCGGAGATTTGATATTAGCTTTTCAAAAAAATTTCCACCGTAAAAAACGTACATTGATTTCTTATTCTGCTTTTTATCTGGAAGGAGTAAACCAATCGGTTGAAATGAATTCACAAGTAAATCAAGGAATTTTTGTATTGATGGATTTTGTACTCTTTCGTATGGAATATTCTTAACGGAAGCAAGACGAACAATCGGTAAATATGCATGCCTGACTTTATCCGCATTTATTTTCTTCATCGTTTTGTAAGTGTAGTGCGGATCATCGACTCCAAAAATAACATAAATTTTCCCATTAGGTATGACAACAAGCTGACCATGAAGTAGTTTATCTATAATAACTGGCATGTCATTTTTATTTAAAACTGTGATGTTCTGTTGCGATAACTTGAGAGCTTTTTTTACAAGTTGTTGTTCCAAAACAATCTTTTCATCTTCAGTAATTTTCTTGTTTTCAACAACCCAATTGAGTACAACCTCTCTAAGGGGAGTATATGAAGCAATTTCTCTTTGTGTTAAATTTTTCCAGAGAAGACGTTTATATTTTTGCTTAGCGTAAAGGTTGTACTCATTTGCTAGTTGTTTTAATGATATTTTCATATAAATACACTAAGTCCGATTCATTTACTAAAAGAGCTAGTTAATAGTATACTATAGGTTCCTTTAAAACGCTACTTACTCTCCGCATGAATTTATCCTGACTTCTGCTAATTAGTGCTGTCCAAAAAGTTGAATCTGAAATTTTTG
>CAYHKY010000084.1:0-5553 GCA_964357355.1 uncultured Gammaproteobacteria bacterium
ATAATTGAGTCTTTAGGTCACCTAAATCTCCTAGGTAACTTAAGTCACTTATCAATCTCCCAAACGGTTTTTGCAATTCTATCCGCAGATCGTCCGGAAGTTTTCTAACTCCCCATTCTTTGGGTAATCGATAGACTTTTCCATTCCGATCAATCTCTCCACTGCGGATGCGGATGGAGTTAATTGGCACTCCATCATCGGCCATTACCCAAGGCACGACGATAATTTCAAGTGCGGGCCAGTTATTTTGTGCGCGTAGGAGATTGATTTCCGTGGCTACCAGTTCCGTTTCAGAAGAGACTACTATAGCCTGTAGTTGTGCGTCAGTCAGAGCGGTTCCAAACTTGTCATCAATTGAAATGATTTTAACCCGCCCCAACAAATCTTTTTTTTTGAGGAAATCTACCACAGACGTTTCCCGGTACAAGTAATTCTCAAAAGCCTTTTCACTGTTAGCAGACTTAGTATCATGAGTGCTAATATATTTACTGCTTGTAATACCAAGCCAAACTGTTTCGCCTTTCATAAAGGCAACGTCCAAAAGTTTCTTGTGGCCTTTGTGGAAGTGGTCAAATGTACCGCCGACAGTGAGATGTTTATATCTTTTCATAAGCAACTTATGCCAGTTTTACGCTGGTTGAGGGGTATATGGCCGCCTGCCTGCCGGCGAGGCAGGGAACAAATTCGAGTATGTAGGCTATAAATTTACTACTTTTTTATAAAGCAGCCTGTATTCACGGGCACTTTTTCCCCAAGAAAAATCTTTTTTCATCGCGACCTTTACCATTTGCATATAGTCCTGGTTTCTCTCCCAAAGATCAGACGCACGCTCAATTGCCAACCTCAATGACTCGGTAGTTTTCTCTTTAAACACGATCCCGGTTTTGCCGTCTGTTACGGTATCTACTAACCCTCCGACTTGAGATACCACCGGGATACTGCCATACCTCATCGCAATCATTTGGGTAAGTCCACAAGGTTCATAGAGAGACGGGACCAGAAAAAAATCGCTCCCCGCATACATAAGATGTGCTAGTTTTTCGTCAAATTTGACGACCACTCCATACCATCGGGGATCAATAATGGTTTTTAGCTTTTGTAAAATTGTTTCATATTTTTTCTCTCCGGAACCCAGGATGACTATCTGGATGCGCTGTCTGGCTGCTTCGGTGAGAATTGGAATGAGTAATTCCAGTCCTTTTTGGCTGGTCAGACGGGCGATAAACGCAAAAAGGGGTATGTCACTGCTAACTGCCAAACCTAAACGCTTTTGTAGATTAAGTTTATTCTCCGATTTGGCAGAAAATTGACTTCCTAAACTGTAATTATTGGAAATTAAATCATCGGTCCTTGGATTCCATACGCTGTTATCAATCCCATTCAAAATTCCCATAAATTTTCCCCGTTTCTCTGATAAAACTTGTTTCAGACCGAAGCTCACGAGTCCGTTTTTGATCTCCCGGGCATGATTCGGAGATACGGTAGTGATGAAATCTGTATAACGCATCCCTTCCCGTAAAAATGAAACCCGTTTCCAATCACGAAAACATGTTAAAACGTCAGCAAATTCTCCTTCTGTAAAAAACCGGCAGGGAAAATTTCCCTGATACCCGATGTTATGAATTGTTAGTATGGTTTTAGTTTTCTCAAAATAGCTGTCCGGCCGTTTTTTTAAAAGTACCGGGATCAAGGCTGCATGCCAATCATGGCAATGTAAAATATCCGGTTTGAGGTTCCTGCGTTTCAACTCCTCAAGCACCCCCTTACAAAAATATGCAAATGCTTGTGCTTGAAGTCGCGGGTTATGCTTTTTTAAACCTTCATGAAACCATTTTCCCTCTATATAAATGACCGGTACACGCGAATTTGGTAGCATTTGATATCTTTTGATCCAATTATAACCTGGCATTACGACAACTGTATCAATCCCCTCATTAACTAGTGCTTTTGGCAACGATCCAACCACGTCTCCCAAGCCCCCAGTTTTGTAAATAGGTGCGCATTCAAATGCAACATGTACAACAAGCATAATAAAGTGAGCAAATAGATTAGTAAGTTAGAGTGCTAGAAAAAACTAGCCCACTAACGCAGTCTTTCTTTAGCCCCCTTGTCCTCTATTAATAATTTTCTTATATACATTCACATGATTCTCCACCATTTTTTCTACCGTAAAATTTTCCTCCACATGTTTTCTGCAAGCTCTGCGGTCAATTTCACCGATCCGCTTCACCGCCTCAATCAACCCCTCTACTCCTCGTTTTTTTATAACCCACTTGGAATTTTCACCATCGGGTGACGCGAGCCGGGGGGCCCCACCAAAAGCGGGGTGCCCCTTTGAGGGCTGATTTTGGGGCTGGTGAGCGGCAGGACCTGTCACTTCCGGCTCGACGATAAACCCAGTCACACCATCCCGGACTATCTCCGGTACACTTCCTCGATTATACGCGATCACCGGCGTACCGCAAGCCATCGCCTCGACCATCACCATGCCGAATGGCTCTTCCCATTCTATCGGGAATAGCAATGCCCGAGCTTGTTTATAAAGTAATTGCTTGTCTTCACCCTCAACCATTCCTGGCTCGCCTATCAGAGGATTTTCCAGATACTGCTTGATTTCTTTTTCAAAATATGGATTTTCACCATCATGATCGGGAAAATGTGTACCGATCTCCAGCTGCAGATTTAGCTCCAAGGCGACTTTGATGGCTGAGTGCAACCCTTTTTCAGGCGTCAACCTACCCATGAATAAAAGGTAATCAGAAGGTTTTTCCCCAAATGTGAATTTGTCAACCGGAACGCCATGATAGACAGTCGAGATAAAATTTAGTTTCAGTCTGGAATTCCGCTGCGAATTGCTGATTGATATATATTTATGATTGGTAAAACGACTGAACTCTTGAAATTCATATGACTCTGGAGGTGGTAACGGATCATGTAAAGTATAAACGATCGGACACGGGGATAAACTTTCTAAATAGTGTGTTATAAAAAAACTTGAATCATGATAACAATGGAGCACATCCAGATGTTGATCTTTGGCTACCTGCACGGCCCTAATAACCGTTTCCAGCTCAAATCTGCGTTTGGCATATTCTTCTTTAAGAATGGCTTGTCTATCTGGCGGTAAACCACGGAATTTAAAATAATCGGGCGTGTTGGGAATATAATCAAGCGCAGCAGCTTCAATTTTGGCTTTAGTCGGAAAATCGGCGCTAGTGAACATCGTCACTTCGTGTCCGTTTTCTACCAACTGGTTACTTAATTCCGTCAGCAACTCGTTGGGTGCAAATATTTTTCCCGGAAACAATTTATTACTGGCATAAATTGTCGGGTGCAATAAACCAATTTTCATACTTACTTTCGAAACAAAATCAAGTACGATGGTTGAATTCATCAATCAAACGGAAATAGACTTTTTCATAATCCGCTACCATCTTTTCGACGCTGAAATTAGTCACTATGTGGTCACGGCAATTTTGGCTCATCAAGGCATAATCGACTGCCGATTTTTGCGCTATCACTTTAACTTTTTCGGCCAAACCGCCAACTCCAACATTTTCTTTAACCAAATATCCGGTTACACCGTCAATTACAGTCTCAACCACTCCACCATTTGCATAGGCCACTACCGGAGTTCCGCAGGCCATTGATTCCACCGGTACCAAACCAAACGGCTCATTCCATTTGATGGGCACCAGAGTCACCAGTGCGTCTCGGTATAAACTAATGATTTCCTCAGGTGTGATTTCTTCAATCAATCGAATAAATTTTCCGTCAACGTGCGGTTTGATTTTGTTTTCATAATACTCTGGCTCGGTAATTTCTCCCGCCATCAGAAGCGGAATTTCCAGTTTTTTAGCCACTTGGATAGCTTCTTCAGGACCTTTTTTTTCAATTAACCGTCCTGCCCAAAATAAATGATCCCTTTTAACAAAACTCCCGGGTCTGTACAGATTTACATCGGTGCCATTATAAACAGTGGCAATAAAGTTGATTCCCGAAATTCTTTGGGCGCTGCTAATTGAAGTAAAGTGCAATCTTCCATAGCGGAGTACCAACTCTCTTTCATCTGATAATTTAAATTCAAATACCCGATGAAAAGTGTGGACAGATGGGGTTTTGGTTATAGCAGCAAACGGTAGCCCCAAAAATTGGGCATGAGAATGGATGATGTCAAAATCCTGATGCATTTCAAAACAATTAGCTACATGCATCAGGGGTAAAAATGATGTTTTTTGCATCCCCATGACATCTACCTGCAAATTTAACGCTTTGGGCAAGATATATTTGAGTTTGCCTGTAGTTCTTGACTCGCCGACTGAAAAAAGCGTCACGTCATGGCCTTTTTTTACCAGTCCTTCGGTCAAATTGTATACCACGCGCTCGGTTCCGGCATATCCCGGTGGCGGAAGCGGCAACCATGGCAAAACCAGTTGGGCGATTTTTAATTTTTTCATCAGACTCTCAAACCTGTTTCTTCGCTGCCGTGATTAATGTAACTGCGTTTTCAACACATTGATTAAATAAATCTTCGCGGCTAATAATTTCTAAAAATTTGAAATCGTACCGGGGTTGGTCATGTTGCCGAAATTCATCAAGCCGAGACTTTGCCGTGGTAATAAAATCCATGTGTTTACCGATACCTTCAAGCAAACAGTAATATCCACCACTGCCTAAATGTCTGAAATTAGCCGCAATTGTCGCGGAAAAGTTCGGGCAAGTAAAACCAAACATGCTATATTTGTAACCCAGAAGGAGTAAATCTTTGGCTATACCCCACTCCGGATGGGCTACTCTTAAAGCCGCTGACTCGGGGGCATCATGGACATGGTGAACTTTGACCGTTGTGTCATATACCAGCGGGAAACCTGCCCGCCAATAACGGATTGACAAATCAGCCCCTTCTCCGCGCATATTAAAAACTTCTTCATCATAACCGCCGACTTGCCAAAATATATCTTTGTAAGTAGCTAAGTAACGTGAATATAAAGCCTCGATATAGGTCGTCTGGCCGATAGTTTTAGTGCTATCCTCAGGCCGAGGCCGGTCAAGCTGACCGTTTTTTTCTCCGCCTTTCCAAATTACCTTACCTCCAACAGCTGCGGCAGTGGGGTGCTTTTTAAGCGAATTTAGAGTATTAATAAAAGTCTCAGGTTCGACTTCCATATCCGAATCGCAAAAAATTATGATCGGATGTCGAGCGATACGAGCGCCCTGATTTTTATTGGCAGCAATTCCTGAAGTTTTAGGCTTCGTATACACAACCTGATTCCCGAACACTTCCTGAACTTGATTTTTAAGAGATTCGTCAGGAGTACTATCGGAAACGATGAGTTCGAGAACAAATTCTTTTCCCTTACCTGCCGATTCTTTGATAAGCGTGAGGGTTTTGAGAGTCTGATCAATTCGTTTGAAGCTGGGAACGATGACTGATACTGCAAACATAACTTATTTACTATAAACGAAGTGACACCCGCGTACAAGCCGTTTATAATCCCTCCTGACTTCGCCAAGAACATTTTTTAGTTGAGATTTAGCTTCAAAATATCGATA
>CAYHKY010000085.1:0-5491 GCA_964357355.1 uncultured Gammaproteobacteria bacterium
AGAATAATGTAATATGTAATAAATGTAGCAAACGACTCCGTTGACCTATATTCAGGACTTTTGAGAACTACAGTCCAGACAGCGAGGTTTAGAAATGCATTAATAAGAAATAATGTATTAAAAACTACACTTACTCCCCGATACGCAAGCGCCCTGTTTAGGGAAATTTGGAAAATTACCAAGTATTTTTTCATACATATACATCATTTGTCATGCTGAATTTATTTCAGCATCTTATTCTATGAGATCCTGAAACTAGTTCAGGATGACTCATACTAATTCTTTTCCTTTAAATACAGTCCTGATAATGTCTTCAATGTCCGGCTCCTCGATATTGAGATCCGCTACGGGAAATTCCTGAAGCAACTTTGCGGCGGCGGTGTTGGAGGCTCCCCGTTCGACGGAAAGTACTGCGCGGGGAAATTCAAAAAATTTCACTTCGCCAATTTTTGTCAGTTTTTTGACGTCGATGTCTGCATTAAATATAACCGTCAGTTGCTTATGAGTAGCGTGTTTTTTGACAATATCATCAAGTAATCCGTCATACAGAATTTTCCCGTGATCAATGATGATCACCCGTTTACACAATTCTTTCACATCATCCATATAATGAGACGTGAGAATTATCGTAGCTTTGTGTCTACGGTTGTATTCTCTGATAAATTCACGCATCTTCTGCTGCATGATGACATCAAGACCAATAGTTGGTTCATCCAAAAAAAGGACTTTTGGTTTATGAATAAGTGCAGCAATCAATTCCATTTTCATCCGCTGCCCAAGTGACAATTTGCGAACCTGAGTTTTTAAGACATCTTTCACATCAAGAAGTTCCACAAGCTCATTTAAGGTCTCATGGTAAGTTCGATCAGAAATCTCATAAATCTCCTTGTTAAGAAGAAAAGTGTCAATTGCCGGCAAATCCCACCAAAGTTGGTTTTTCTGACCCATGACCAATGAGATTTTTTTAAGAAATTCGTTTTTACGGTCAAATGGGACAAACCCTAACACTGAGGTGTTTCCGCCTGAAGGGAAAAGCAGCCCGGAAAGACATTTGAGCGTAGTTGTTTTACCGGCTCCGTTTGGACCAATAAAACCAACCAATTCTCCTTCACCAATTTCAAAAGAAACGTCACTCACAGCCTGAACCTCTTTGTATTTACGGTTGAAAAATGAATTAATGGTTCCCCAGACACCGGGTTCTTTTTGGGGAACTTTGTAGATTTTGGAAAGGTGACTTACCGAAATAACCATATAATAAATTATCCAATAATCTAATTATCCAATAAAACAGATCCGCTGTCCAATTTGGTAGTTGGAAATTTTAGAATTGGATAATTCTTTAGCAAACAAGGAAAGGCCCGATCGCAAAAAATTACGTTCGGGTCTCTCCTGAGAATAATATAGAATAGCTTAACGGACTGCCTTTTTAAGCGCTTTCCCTGCTGTAAACCCAGGTGTTTTGCGGGCTGGAATATTGATTGAAGCCCCTGTTTGGGGATTTCTACCAGTCCGAGACGCTCGAGATCGCACCATAAATGTCCCAAATCCTGTGACGACTACCTTGTCTCCTTTTTTCAATGCATCTTCAATAGCTTTGAATACTCCCTGAACTGCTTCTTTAGCTGCTTTATTCGTCAGATTAACTCTTTTTGCAACTAACTCGATCAAATCTGCTTTTGTCATAATATATTAATCACCCCCTTTCGTTTTTTATTTTCATATAAGAGATGATGAAATGAGAATTTAAGTATTTGTGGAAAATTTTCACGGGCTTCACAGCAATATATTCTGAGCAGGTGTTTTGATGAAGAACGTAACAACAATCTTACTTGGTCACTGTAGAATGTTTTAATTGTCTTGTCAAGGAGAACCTTGACTTTGAGATGATTTTGAGGCGTGAAGGCAATATAAAATAAAATTATTTATTTTGCCACATTAATTGCGCGAAATTCCCGGATGACCGTTACCCTGATTTGTCCCGGATATGTCAACTTTTTTTCTATCTCTTCAGCTATTTTTTGAGCCATGATAACAGATGCCGCATCATCAACTATTTCCGGTTTGATAATGACTCTTAACTCCCGTCCTGCTTGAAAAGCAAATACTTCCTTTACCCCTTGATGAGATTTGGCAATACCTTCCAAATCTTTCAGGCGTTTGATATATGCTTCAATATCTTCATACCGGGCACCGGGCCGGCTGCCGGAAATAGCATCCGCGATGTAGACTAACATTGATTCAACCGAAGTGAATGGTGTATCTTCATGATGCTGTGCTACACAATCAATCACAGGTTGCGGTATGCCATACTTTTTCAACAAATCAACTCCTAATTGCACATGGCTTCCCTCCTGATCGGTAACAATTTTACCGATATCATGAAGTAAACATCCGAGCCGTACAACATTTACATCGGCACCGGTTTCATGAGCCAAGGCAATACCTATCTTTGTCTCTTCAAGCGTATGGGCAATCATATTTTGTCCGTATGAAAAACGGTATTTGAACCTTCCCAGAAGCGCAATGAGCGGCCGGGGCATATTGAATACTCCGACTGTGTGACACAGTTTTTCGCCTTCCTCAAACATAATACGTTCTGTGTCTTTCTTAACTTGCTCAACAAGTTCCTCGATCCGCACCGGCTGTATTCGCCCGTCTTTCATCAAACGTTCAAGTGTGACCCGGGCAATTTCACGCCTCACGCTATCAAATGAAGAAAGTCTGATGACTCCCTCTTCATCCAAATCCACATCAACCCCTGTAATCTGTTCGAAAGCTCTGATGTTTCTACCTTCTTTGCCGATGATTCGGCCTTTCATCTCTTCATCCGGTAATTTCACCGATGACATCGTATATTCGGCAACATAATCAGTAGCTCCGTGACGCATTGCCTCAACGAGAATTTCCCGCGCTTTCTTATCTGCATCCTCACGTGCATTTTCCTCCGCTTCACGTACCCTTTTTGCCACATCTTCTTTGAGTTTTTCTTCAACAGCTGCAAGAATAAGTTGTTTGGCTTCCTCCCTAGTCAGATGGGCAACACGCTCAAGCTTGGCAAGTTGTTCTGTCTTTATCTCATCAACATGAGCAATTTGTTCATTTAAACGACGTTCTTCGTCAGTTAACAATCGTTCTCTTTCCTCAAATGCTCCAAGTCGTCTATCAATCTGTTCCTCTTTGATTCGTAATTCATCCTGTGCTTGACGTTTGATCCGCAGCGCCTCATCTTTTGCATCAATAAGAATCGCTTGTGATTCAGTTTGCGCTGCTTTTAAAATTTGCTGGGCTGCCTGAGTATCTGCGACAACCGTATGTTGTTTGGGGGGTTTTTGCTTGGGTTTTACCACAAGTGGCGCGCGTTTTGCGGAAAAAAGTTGTGAAACACTATCAAAAATTCCCATAGGTGCTCCTATCAATAATTAAATAAATACCCTAAATGGTTTCTGATGGGAAAGAATGACAGAAAGTACCGTCCATTCAGACGGTTTTGAAGCAGTGAGATAAAATAAAGTATAATGAGTTCATACTCGCTGCGTTTTTATTGATCTTGCTTTCCGGCAAGTTCACTCTCCAAAAGAAACCTTTATTAGTAACTTATTCTACTCCTAGTATCTACCTTTCGTCAAATGGCCTATAATTCATGCAGGGGAAGAGCTTTTGAAATCACATCCCACGAAAATCCCCGGCGAACTAAGAATGCAATAAGTTTCTGCTTCTGCTCTCTTTTGGGTAATTGACTATACGAACTTCGTTTTTTGTCAAGTAATTTTTTCACCATTTCAAGCTCCCCTTGCACATCTACATATTCATTAAGAACTGCGTCGATCACTTCCTGATCCACTCCTTTTTCTTTCAATTCCATGGTAAGTAATCGTTTTCCTTTTGGCCTAAAAGAAAGCCGGTTTTCGACAAACCACCTGGCGAAATCATAATCATTGATTAGTTTTTGTGTCTCCAACTTTGCCAGAATTTGTTCTAGTATCCTATTTCCGATATTTTTACGCGAGAGGTATAGAATCATTTCCTGTTTGCTCCGTGGTCTAAAAGTGAGAAACCTGAGAGCTTGATTGTAACTTGCTGCAAACTCATGTACTTTTATGAGTTCATCTACCTGCAGGGAATTTAAAGCATGCCCCACTTCCAAATGTTCCCTTATAACAATATCAATGGGCAGGGAAAACGCAAATTCACCATCAAGAAAAATATTCACCCTATGTGGATGATGTTTTTGGGGGATAATCGCGGTAATTTCCATGGGTGTTTCTTACTCCGTCTCTTCTTTGCCTACCTCAACCGGCACTTTACCGGTTTTTGCTGATTTCCAAATATTTGCAGACAGTTCTTTTGTCACCTTTTGATTCGCTTTTAGAAATGCCTTGGCTGCTTCTCTACCTTGTCCGAGCATCAAGCTTCCGTATTTTATAAATGAGCCGCTTTTGGTAATCAATTCTAATTCAAGTCCCACATCAAGAATTCCCCCTTCTTTTGAAATTCCATCAGACATCACATCAAACTCGGCAACCCTAAAGGGAGGTGAAACTTTATTTTTCACAACGCGCACTCGGTGTCTGCTACCGATCGCTTTGTCTCCATCTTTGATCGTTTCAATTTTTCGGATATCCATCCGGATTGAAGCATAGAATTTAAGTGCCAATCCGCCGGTTGTTGTTTCAGGATTACCGAACATCACCCCAATTTTTTGCCGCAGCTGATTGGTGAATATAACTACAGTTTTGGACCTTGAAATTGCACCGGTAAGCTTGCGTAAAGCCTGCGACATAAGACGGGCCTGCACTCCCATCATCGAATCTCCCATCTCTCCTTCAATTTCTGCTCTGGGAACTAACGCAGCTACAGAGTCAATTACAATTACATCAACTCCTCCACTCCTGATAAGAGTCTCCGCGATCTCAAGCGCCTGTTCACCCGTATCCGGTTGGGAAATAAGCAAATCAGCAAGCTTTACCCCTAAGATCTCAGCCCACATCGGATCAAGCGCATGTTCGGCATCGATGAATGCGGCTGCTCCGCCTAATTTTTGTGCTTCGGCTATAGTTGATAAGCAAACTGATGTTTTTCCTGAAGCCTCCGGTCCATAAATCTCTATAATTCTACCTCTGGGTAAACCACCTACACCCAATGCTAAATCGAGTGGCATCGCTCCCGTAGGAATTACTTCAATCCCCATTTTGGCAGCTCCCTGGTCTCCAAATTTCATGATCGAGCCTTTGCCGTATTGTTTTTCGATTTGCTCCATGGCGATACGGATAGCCTGGAGTTTTGCATCTTGTGACATATAAACCTTTCTGGGCGGGGAAAACGTTATCATAATCCCATAAACTTTGGTAAAATACAAGGGAGGAGGGTTCGCCTAATGGTATGGCACTAGTCTTGAAAACTAGCGGGAGCAATCCCTTACAGGTTCGAATCCTGTACCCTCCGCCAAAATTCGGAATTCAAATTTCCGCCAAAAATATGGTCGGCGCGAAGC
>CAYHKY010000086.1:0-5367 GCA_964357355.1 uncultured Gammaproteobacteria bacterium
GAATCCATTATCAAGTCCCTGTTCTCCCAAATCAGTACTCACCACACCCAGAACCGTATCCGGTTTGATATCACTTTTATGTAATGACAAATAAGTACCGCGTACTTTTGCCTGTTCAGCTAATTTTATGAAGTATTTTTGCGAAACTTTGTGTGACTCACCCTTAATCTTTAACACCGGCTTTTCTATTTCCGCACCATATGTAGTTGGCATTTGCATATTTTACTTTATTTTCCTTCCGTCAGGCAAAACCATTTCTGCTTTTTCTTCCCAAGCATCACCTCCGGGAAGACTTTTGACTTCTCTGGTCAGCCTCCACGCTCTGACTAAATTTCGCGGATCCGCTAAATCCCGGGGGCTTTGGAATTGTCCAAATTGAGCCGCAAGTTTCTCGGCATGAGCAGGTGATAATTTATCACTTTTATCTTCCATTTGCCCAAATGCTACTTGTAAATCCCTCCACATCCGCCCCGGAGTGACTTTTGCTCCGGTTTCAGGTTGCGGGGGTGGCGGAGCGGAAACTCTTGTACCTGGTAATTCAATGCTGCGCTCAGGTTCAGGATTTACTTGAGCATCTGCAAGTTGCGGAAGTATCGCATGCAAATTGGGTAGTTTTGGCAAGTTTAATTTTGGTCTTTTGGTGTCCGCACTCCAGTCTTGATCGCCTTGTGATGGTTTCGCTTTAGCAGGTTTTCTATTAGTTCTCTGACGATTACCGGAATCTCGTGTTCCAGCACCTAAATGGTTTTCTATTTCACTCATTTGTTGATTATCTTCAATTGGCGTTGAATAAGATCCAACCGCTAAATCCGGGTAAGTCCCAACAGGTGAACCACTTTCACCAAGTGATTGAGACAATGCATCCGGATAAATTTTCCCGTTCGATTTTTTTATTCTTCCATCTACCCGACTTTGAGATCCATTATTTGATGCACTTGCTCTTTCGATTGCTCGGGCTTGTCGAAGTGCTTCTTTATCTGCAATCCTTTGTTGCCTAACTTTTTCCCTATCAGCTCGTATAAGATCTGTTTCTTCTCTCATTTCCGCCCGAGTATTTCTGATAGCTCCAAAAATGCTCACTCGAGGTTCAACCGGTCTCGAATCAGTTAAATCAGTATCAACTGGTGGTTGATTTGTGACTTGATTGTCCCCGGACCGAGTTAACTGTCCCGCGGCAAAATCTACGGCTTTCCCAACAGCGGTTGCAGCAAGCAGTCCACCTATTTGTAATACTCTTCCCATTTTTTCAATTGTTTGCCGATTATTTTCGATTGCATCTGCAACAGTTTCAATCGCATCTCCGGCACGATCCCCTGAGAAAACAACTTCTGTCGTAAGTACTCCGGCACCATGACTCAACACGTGCGCTAACGCGTTGAATGCGTGTATCACCATGGTCTGTACGCGATGTTGATCTATAAATGTTGCTCTATCAAGCAGTTGTTGACCTGCCCGAGTGTCCGATCCGACCTGCATTTGCGGAACTCCCATTGGGGATTGCAGATCTGCTAAAGTTTCCGTATGTCGGGCTGTAATTTTAGCGGATGATAAATTTCGGATTTGAGCAAGGATTGCTTGTTTTCTCATCTCATCAGCACTTTCCAATTCTTTTGCCAAATCACGAACCTGCTCACCTGCATTTCCTGATGAAGACGACGTGGAAGGAGTTTCTATCCACGGTATTTTTAAAATAGGATCTTTACCGGCAGGTATATTTCCTAATAAATCTTCCCAAGTCATTTTAACTGGATCAGCAGTTAATACATTTGATTCTTCCTGATCAAGTCCGGGTCTTAAATTCGCGGCACCACCTCCAGATGGTCTGTATGGTGGTATCGGCGTGATTGATATCCCGCCGGAACCATGATCACCTCCATCAGCAGATCTTCTATTGGTATCAGGTTTTTCATTTCCGTTATTTCCATCACTTTTTAGTAAGGGTAATTTATTCTGTACTTCCGGTAACTGTTCAAATTGTTTCAGAAACACTTCATATGCTGATAGACCTTCATCCGGTGATCCCGGATTTATAGTCTGTGCGATAGCCATTATGTCATTTATTGCACTCATGACTCTGTGTTTCGCGACTGCATCTAACTCACCGCCATCTCCGCCACCGCCTACATCTTTATGTATCCCTGCTGTACTCCATTGACCCAATGGCATTTCATTACTTTCAACATAATAAGGAGGCGAACCTTTACCGATATGTCTAAATAATGCCATGGCTTGATTCTTAGTGTGAATTTCCGGAGGCAAGTTCGCGACCAAACGCTGTCTGACTACACCAAATTGTCTTTCCATCACATTACCCGCGTTTAGACAAAAACTTGCTTCACTACTGGGACCGACATCCCGCCATACCAATATATGGTAAGCTGCATAACGCATTGCCTGTAATGCCGGATTTTCTACAATCCCATCTGCGTGATTGGTACCTGCGCTAATCAAATCCCAAAGAGCTTTACGTAAAACTGGATCATAGTTAGCTAAGAATGTGAGTTTATCAACCAGTCCATCAATTAATTCAACTAATTCCGGAGACCATTCCTGATCGTTTTCAAAACTTATATCTATATCTGGAAAGTACTTTTCTATAAATTTACCCATCATCATGTTTGAGGTGTCTCTCACTGCTCTTAATTGGGTTGCTTTCTCAGGATTATTAGCGTGATTACAAAATATCGCGGCGTTCACGCCGTTTGCCACTTTTAGTTTTGGACTGGGTAGCCCCATTTTACGAAATCTGTCTATAATTTGCACAAAAGGTACAATATTTGAAATAAGACGTGGTGAAATTGCTTCACTTCCGCCGTATGCCACACGAAGTTCCCAGTTTGCAATTTCATTCGGATCGACACAAGCGGCTGCGATTCGATCTATTAATAAATCTATGCTATTTATAGAATGAAACGGTTGTTCTTTGCCATCTTTTTTTGAATCTCCGAACATTGAACAAATAACAGCATTAATGATTTGTTCATAATTTCCCCAGACAAGAACATTCTCACCACTTTCAGGTTGGGGAGCTACATGAATCGGAGTTCTATACTCCCGACGATCCTTCTCATCGATATCCGTTAAAGAAACTCCAGGTCCTGCTTCATAATCATTGGTTAACATGACCCGAGCTTGCGCTAATCGAACAAGAATTTGGCGCTTGACAATACCTCTATTTATAATTGCAGGTCCGGGAAAGGGTATTTCTGTATGTGGATCTTGTTCTATCAAAGCTTGTAAAGCATGTAAACGATCAGCAGTTAAACTTTTCCAATCAACGGGTATCTCTGCTGCTGCTGATAATTGCTCTTTTGTGTTTGATTTTATTTCTGGTTGACTCATATGATTACTTTGAAAAAATGACTATAGCCTACATACTTGAAATTGTTCCGGCCATATACCCCTCTAAGCTGCTATTGCAACCTAACAGGCTTGCAAACCAACGTAAGACGGGTATACACCACAAAAAAACCCTCCTTTTGGAGGGCTGATTAGTTTGAAAAACTGAGATTTTATTTCACACTACCCTCCGCATCCTAGGTAAGGATGACAAAAAGGAGAGCAATGAGAAATAAAACTCGTGATTTCATGTAGCTTAGGGTATTATAGCAATTATAAATCTAAAATCAAGTTCTATAGTGTGTAATGAGAATTAAAACATTTGATATAGTTTGATATTACCTTTAAGGGTGACACCTTGAAAGGTAACATTTCATTCATCTGGAATCAAAAGCAGCTCGTTCGCTGACCTTTCTAAGCGTAGAAGGGAGAATTTTTTTACGCAGGCGTAAATTTTTGGGTGTAACCTCCAAAAGTTCGTCTTCCGCGATAAAATCCAGCGCCTGTTCAAGCGTTAAAACCGTCGGTGGTGTCAGCGAGACAGCAATATCCGCATTTTCGCTCCTGACATTGGTCAGTTTTTTCCCTTTACAGACGTTTACTTCAATATCAAAAGCCCTATTGGCAACCCCCACTACCATGCCTTCATAAACATCGACTCCGGGACCGATAAAAAGCATCCCCCGCTCTTGGGCATTTTCCAGACCATAGGCAAGTGACGCACCCGGTCGAAGAGCTATCAGGGCACCATTTCGGGGAACTTGCTTCTTAGTGGTTTTGGGGAAATAACCGAGGAAATAAGTGTTTAGAATTGCTGTTCCACGGGTTTTAGTCAATAAACTATTGCGGATTCCTAACAAATTCGCACTCGAAATTTTGTAGACGAAACGGGTAGTATTATTCAGCTCTCCGCGCATATCAGTCAGTTCCCCCTGCCGTTTTGCCAATTCTTCGGTAATAATACCTACATAGTCAGTTGAAACATCAATGGTCACTTCTTCAAACGGTTCGCAAACCACACCGTCAACAGTTTTGAAGATAACCTGCGGTTTGGAAACTTCCAACTCAAAACCTTCCCGGCGCATCGTTTCGATGAGCACCGCCAAATGGAGTTCTCCCCGACCTGCAACAACGAAATTTGACCCTTCCGGATCCGGCTCAATCCTAAGTCCCACATTGGTTTCTTTTTCTTTCACTAAACGGTCTTTGATATGGGAAGATGTGACAAATTTACCTTCTTTTCCCGAAAGCGGACTGGTATTGGGACCTATCGTCACTTTGATAGTCGGATCCTCAACTTCGATTTTGGGTAAACTTACAGGATACCCTGGATCAGTCACGGTCTGACCGATGGTGAGTTGGGGAATCCCGGCTAAAGCCACAATGTCTCCGGAAACAACAGTCTCGACTTCCTGCCTCGTCAACCCCACGCTCGTAAACAATTTCTGTGCTTTGTAACTACCGATTATCCGGTTGTCTTCAACCAGTACGATATTCGCATTTTTTGTCAACTTCCCGCCTGAGACTTTGCCGATACATAACTTACCTACGTAATTGTCATAATCCAGTGTGGAAACCTGCATTTGAAATGGTTTTTCAGTTCCCAATGCACTATTTGGGACCTGGGACACGATGGTCTCAAAAAGTGGATTTAAGTTCCCCGGCAACTCCGGGGCATATACTGAGGGTAAATCCCGAAACACTTTGCCATCCCTGCCCACTCCGTAAAGAGTAATGAAATGCAGTTCATCCTCATGGGCTGCCATATCAAGAAACAGGGATTCTATTTCCGACAAAACTTCTGCCGGACGGGCATCTTTGCGGTCTATTTTGTTAATGAGGACGATGAGTTTCAGTTTGGCGGCTAAGGCTTTCTTCAACACAAATTTGGTTTGCGGTAATGGGCCTTCTGCTGCATCTACTAAAAGCAGCGCCCCGCTGGCCATATTTAAAACCCGTTCCACTTGCCCGCCAAAATCGGCATGGCCTGGGGTGGCGATGATATTGACTTTAATATTTTCGTAAAAG
>CAYHKY010000087.1:0-5332 GCA_964357355.1 uncultured Gammaproteobacteria bacterium
TCTGTTGACTACCCGCTTCTCGTTGTAGAGAGGCAGATGGATACTAACGAAGGGATGTCTGGTGAGAGTCACATTGGTGAGGTCCGGGATAAGACCGGACTTGGTTGCACCCTGAGTAAGGGTCAGACCTTTAACGCCTTTAAGGTCTGACCCTGAATAATGACTTTCCTTGCTCCCAACGTTCCTGCTGAATACCAGCACATACAATATGGTGACGTAGTACTTCATACTGTAGAGGAAGAAGAGGAAACCTGTGGTCAAAGCTAAAGCAGCAAAGAGGTATCCTATGAGCTCTCCCGGGTTACGGGAGGAGGTGAAAGTAGATACTATATTGAAGAGACCTAAAGTTCCTAGGAGACCTATTCCCAAAGACAAACTCAAACTGGCAAAGAATCTACGCAGACGGGAGTGTGGAGGCGGTGGAGGTGAAGATGGTAAACCCATCGTTACAGAAGCTGTGGCAGGTGCAGGTGGAGGCGGACCGGGAAGGACTTGGGGAGAGAGTTCTGTGATCCCCGGTAGGCCAACTGTATCGACTACCTGGGATGGTGTAGGTGTCTCTGAGACTGGACTAAATTTGGAAGCGTAGAGGAGACGGTCGTTTACGTGGTTGAGGTTATATCTATTTAATATAGACCAAACAGTCCAACTTGAGACGCCGACTAATTTTGCCAACCCGTGAACGGACAATGCGGGATGTTGTGTTATCAAATTTAACACTTTCTCCTGAATCATAGGATAAACCGCTCTGAAGTGTGCCTCAGCTTTCTGATATTTATCCTGAAATATTTGATCTCCCGTCTTGCCGGTTCTTGATTCGCTTTTATATATATTTACCCATTTATATATACTTTTCCGGGCAATCCCGTATTTTTTTGCCAATTCACTGATATTTATATGGCCGTCTATTGCCTGCCCAACTATTTCCAATTTTATTCCCGCAGAGAAACGGCCTGGCCCAGTCATCTTTTCTTTATATTTTTCCCGAATTTCGGGAATATTTGCGTTTAATTTCTTAAGTAGCTGGTAAACTCCAAAGTACCCTAACTGATATCCTTTAGTTTTCAATGCCTGACTATATTTGCGACATCCCCAATCAGGGTGTTTGACAACTAATCGTCTGATTATATAAATAACCTTCTCCCCCTTTGCCCTAGGATGTTTTTTACCTGATACATACCGGGGTAAAAAAGCTCTTGATTTAACTCTTGGAGAAGTCAACCGGTATCTTTTTATCCAAAAATAGAGAGTTTTTCTTGAAACTCCCATATCCCGGGCCACTTGAGAGACTGGTTCTTTCCTATTTAAAACCAGATCAATTGCGTGTTTTTTAATCTCAGCAGGTATAACCATACATTCTTTACTAGACGCTAGACGCTAACTTTCTAAACCCTTATATTAATATTGTTACCAACCATCCTAACACTTGTCAAGGGTTGATTTGATAGGCTGAAGATGAATGTGGATAATTGAGGGATAACTTTTGCGGGAATAATTCTACTTATAATAAGAGCTAACTTTGCAGATGGAAAAGTACTCAACTTATAAAAGATTCACGTCTTGCGTTTAGGCTTCAAGTATATATGAGTAACTGAACCACCAAAAGAAGAAGAACCAGAACATGGTAAATAGCGTCCCTCCGTAATCATGGACCACTGTGGCGGCAAGCTGGCCAAAGCAATAAGCCGCAAGTACGACGGTGTGATGCGCACCAGATTTACCAAAAAAATTCCGGAGACCCCTAGCAGAATGGTTTCCAGTTTTCTATCCCAACTATGAGACCCGCTTAGTCCTGTAATCAAAGTCAAAATCAGGAGTACCGCGCTTTGCCACCCCAGGCAATTCCAGGATAAAAATATGCCAGTACGCGTGCCGTCGGGCCGGCGAATAAATAAATGAGATATCGTGGGTTTTGCCTCAATTCCAAATGGCTTTAAAATAAGCGATACCGCCCGCGTTTCGAAAGGAACTACGTTTTTGGCAAGAAATGAGTAAACACCGGACTTTTCGGCAAACTTAGTCAGAATTTCGTTAAAAGTAGTAAAGAGCGGTAAACTCATCAGTACAAATACAAGTAAGAGCAATAAGTTTCGCGACATTCCCCGAAACCCGGCAAAACCTGTAGCTTGAGCCTGGGATGAAAATTTTTCAGGCATATTTTTTCTTACGGTATTTTGTAAATATTACCACAGGTAAACCCGCCATAAACAGCCACAAATTCTCCGGCAGAGTTGAAAATTCATATTCTGAGTTGGTCGCTTCTAATACTACGCCAGCAACTTGTGTATCATCAACAACATTTGCAGTCATGGAAAAATTATCCAATCCGCTTGCTCCGGGGGCAAAACCAAAGGTATTATTGGTTGACCAGGAAATAGTATCCGCATCAGTTGATTTGAAGTTTACGACGGTGCTAGTACCTGTCCCGCTCATCATCGCGGCCACGAGATCATTTGGAGTGCTCATATAAGACAAACCCACGAAAGTTGTAGACGATAATCCACTACCCCAAGGTTCAGCCAAATCTGTCCATGTCTGGCCGGTTGTCGGACAGGCGCTGCATTTAAACGACTCGCTATCACCGCTGGTGCCATTTCTTTGCATCACCCAAATGTCTGTCCCGTCTGATACCGCAGACATATCAGTAGTGGTATTGTCCGCTGCTACGCCATTAACATCAGTGTCAGCAGTATCCCACCCAGGCGACCCATCATCTACATATGCGCTGAATCTCAATCCATTATCTGCTGCAAACAACATAAATATGTTGCTACCAATCATCATCAGCTCCGGATAATCTCCTTGGTCAAAACCTGATCCTGTAGTTATCCCACTCTCCCCGCAACTGCTATAAGTAACTCTACTTATCCTGTCTGCGGTACTTCCACTTAATCCTGAATTGGCAATAAAAGCAACAGCACTAGTGCTGTTTGCTGTGATTGAAATGATAGCATCAGCAATAGTTCCTAGTGTGTTACCGTTGCATTTACTATCAGATGTGTCAGCAGTAGTATCTATTCTTCCTGTTTGATAAGCATTCCGGCTGTCGTCAAACCAGGCAACGTGAAGATAATCGCCGACTTTATAAGTCGATGGAGACTCATTATCTGTATCAACATCGTTTGAATCCAAATCAGAATCAACTACTGACCAATCACCGTTGGCGTCGCAATTACTCGACTGAGCACATTTTTCGACAACAATTAATCCTCCATCCTGATACACTACATACCACGCTGCTCCGCCGGTAGCACTTGGGAAAAACTGGATATTCCTCTGCGGTGATCCATAATCTGATTCAGCGGCAGTGATTGATCCTTGGATAACTGACGTTACCTGAGTAGGATCAATAATCACCGGAAATAAACGTTCCTTGTCTTGAAACCATTTTAAACCTTCATTAGTCAACATCTTTCTTACTTTCCAACCTGATCCGGTTTTTTCCAACTGATATTCTATACCAAAATTCCTGTTTAGCGGATTATTTTCTTCATACATAAAAGGGGCTTCATAAGTTATGATAGGCGTGTTTGAATTTTCAACAGTAAATATAATTTTATCCCCTTCTAGATGAGGAGTTAATCCGTTCAGGCTCAAATCAAATTCAATACCTTCAAAATTAACAGGCTCTTTTACCACAATTTCCTCCGTCAAAGTCGCGTTTGCTGCTTTGGCACGGAAATTTACACCATCTGCTAAATTCTCATAATAATAAACTCCTTTTTCCCGATAAGCATTTACTTGTGCGGATCGCTTTGCTCCTAAAATTTTGCTAAATCTTTGGTCGATTTCTTTATCATTAAGAACTGTTTGAATTCTGGGTTTGGGATGAAATATATATTCCAAGCTGCCTTTTTCACCATCGGCTTTAAGATAATTATTTCCTGCCAATCCAAATCTGACAGCATGCGTAGTCGTCATCTCTCTGCGTGCATCCTTGTCTGGTAAAATCATAGGCGAACCGGTAGAAGATGAAAATCCCTGTGTCGAAGCAAAGACTGGTTTAACATTAATTAAATTTGGTTCATCTATCCTGGTTAGGCTGACTGAATTGGCAATTAAAATTGAAATAATTAGGAAAAGACTGGTTAGTGCCCTACCGGTTATTCTATTTAAAAAATTATTGAGAATGTAATATTTTTTAATTGGTTTGTAGACAAATCTTTCTGTCAATTTGAATGATACTCTTAAATTATTCACCATCGAATCGCTTGAGGCAGGCCTACCGAAGAGACCAGAAAGCCAATGATAAAACTTCCCCCTCCTATATATATCCGTAATCTTTCCTGTCTTTGGTGTCCTAAACCAGGGTCCTTCTTGAGTTTCAAGGAATCCTTTAATTGAGGCATAAGCCTGGAAGGGAGCAAGTATATAGGAGAGGAGAAGGAAAGATGGTATTCCCAGGTAGTCTTTCTCCTCTGCTTCCTCAAGGAAGAGGCCTACTGTGTTAAGGAGAGGCAGGGAGAGGAGGTTGGTTAAGACCAGGGACCAACCCCAGATAGAGGTCCAGAATGGGAGCCTCACCTTGAATACTGCTTCTGATATGAACCAGGAGAAAGTCCCCAGGAGGAAGAAAGCCGACTGGAGGTAGTAGGGAGAGAGGTAGAGGAACTCCAGTTTCTCGGGAAGAGTGAGACGGGAAGGAATGAAGGTTTGTCTTGATGAATTTCTAATTCCTAATTGATCTAATTGACCTAAAGAAGGACCAATGCCGGAATGACTAATACCTAAGTTGTTTGAATTATGGTAATTGGAATTTGTTTGGTCATTGGTGCTTGGTGCTTGTTTAGAATAATTAGGGTAATTAGGAATTAGAAATTTATTCTCCTCATTAACAATCTCATCCTCAATCCATCTTCCAAACATGAGTTGTTTGAAGAGTTTCCTGATATTATGTGAGTGTCCCTCTGCCCATCTCATCCTTTGCCTTACTAACCTCTTAAGTGTTGAGACACATTCAGAAGGGGCCTGGACGTAAGGGGTGTAAGCTACCTTGTATCCGTCCCTGTAGAGCTTGAGAGTGAGTTCAAAGTCTTCTGTGATGGAGGTACCCCAACTGTAGGCAGGGTTTCTTAAGATGTCAGCTCTAATCATGAAGACTGACCCGGCTATTTGTTTGAGTCCTTGGGTTATCTCTATACTGCTTCTCTCCACTACATAGGAGCCGGCATATTCAGTTCTGACTCCCCTGGTAATCCAGTTCTCTGATTTGTTTAATACGTGCCACTGGTAACCCTGGACTGCAGCCACAGAGCTTTGGGAATAACCAAATTCCAAATTACAAGCACCAATTTGTTTTGAAGTTTGATTATTAGTATTTGGTATTTGTTTG
>CAYHKY010000088.1:0-5262 GCA_964357355.1 uncultured Gammaproteobacteria bacterium
AAAACACGACATTTCTACTTTGCAGAAAACCGGACATTTCTACTTGGTATTGACACTTCAAAAAAATTACTTCCAATCGCGATCATTTTGTGATCATAGCTGAATTGGAGGGAAAACCTGTCGGGTATTTAGCCGGCACGAAGAAAGAATTTGATTACAGGAACGTAAAAATAGCAGAGCTATCCAATATGGGAGTCAGTCCCAAGTACCGTTCCCAAGGCATTGGTTCACTACTGGTACAGGAATTTAAGGCGTGGAGCAGACGAAATGGATTTCAGACGATATATGTCAATGCTTATTTTCATAATCTTAAAGCAATTGACTTCTATAAACGCCTGGGGTTTAGTCCGATAGATCTTTCTTTGGAAATTTCCCTGTGATGAATTTGATTCGATTCCTTGCCTTTTACATCACGGCGCGAGATAATTTAAATTTGTGAAAACACTAGCTGCACTTCTTTTGGGGAAGATCACGCAATTGTCAGCCAAATTTCTGGCGTGGGGTGCCGGGGGAACATGGCCGGGTGAAATTGCATTAACTCTCAATCCTAACTTTAATTCTCAAATGATTGGACAACTCAAAGAAGGTATAGTTATCGTCGCGGGTACAAACGGTAAAACAACCACGTCATTGATGCTCACCAAAATAATAGAGATGCAGGGAAAAAAAGTTGTGCATAACGCGACAGGTGCGAATCTTATAAATGGAATAGCTTCATCTTTTATACAAAAATCCAGTTGGAGAGGAGAAATTGAAGCAGATTGGGGCGTGTTTGAAACAGACGAGAACAGTCTGCCGGCTGTAATTTCCAATATCAATTCGCCAAATGTCGGATTAATATTCAGTAAAAAAATCGTAGTAATTTTATTAAATCTCTTCCGCGATCAACTTGATAGGTATGGGGAAGTCGATGTGATTGCCCAAAAGTGGGAAAAAGCGCTTAAGTCATTGCCTAAAGAAACTACTATCATAGCCAATGCCGATGATCCGCTTATTGTTTATATAGCGAGACGCTCAAAAAAACATATACTGTATTTTGGTTTGAACGACAAAAAAGAATTTTTGCAGAAATTTGAACATGCAACTGATTCACTATTTTGTCCAAATTGCGGATCAAGGTTAAAATATGAAGGGATTTATTACTCACATATAGGGATTTGGTATTGCAACTCTTGTAAGGAAAAAAGGCCAACTGTCAATTTGTCCGAGTGGAAATCACCGCTTCCAGGTCTTTATAACAGATACAACACATTGGCAGCCGTCTTAACCGCACAACTTTTCGGTTTTAGTAAAGAAGAGATTGATTCAACACTTACGAATTTTCGTCCTGCATTTGGTAGGCAAGAAGAATTTGAAATCAACGGAAAAAAAGTTTTGCTTTTTCTCTCCAAAAATCCGGCCGGATTTAACCAGTCTCTTAGAACGGTGATTGAAATGAAAGCAAAACAAATATTAATGGTTCTTAATGACCGGATACCCGATGGAAAGGATGTGTCTTGGATTTGGGACGTCGACTTTGAAAACATATTGGAGGAGCGCAAGATAATTGTTTCTGGTGACAGGATGCATGATTTAGCCCTACGACTCAAGTATTGTTTCAGACAATGGAACAATGAAACAAAGGAGCAATTACTGATTGAAAAAAATCTTCCTCTAGCCATTCAAAAAAGTCTGGAGCATACAAAAGTCGCGGAAACTCTTTACATTTTACCAACATACTCGGCTATGCTGGAGGTGCGGAAAATATTAACTGGGAGAAAGATATTATGACGTCATCCTGAGGCTATACGGTGCCGAAGGATCCAGCAAAGCGTATGAGTTATTTTGTGTATATTATGACAAACCACACAAATACAGTTTTGTACACAGGCATTACAAATGATCTTGAAAGAAGAGTTTTCGAGCATATATCTGGACAGAACGCGAGTTCCTTTTCCCGAAAATACCGACTATATAAATTGATTTGGTTTGAGGAATTTAATTATCCTAAAGAGGCAATCGCGGCTGAAAAGAAAATTAAAGGTTGGACTCGAAATAAAAAGATAAACCTGATAATGAACAAAAATCCGAAGCTTAAGGATCTGTTTAGCTAAAACGCTACGCTAGATTCTTCGCTTTGCTCAGAATGACTAATTATTCGCTAACAATCGCCTGGTTATATCCAGACCTCATGTCTACTTATGGAGATCGGGGGAATATTATCGTTCTCAAAAAGAGGTGTGAGTGGCGGAAGATTGAAGCTGAAATTTGCGAAGTTACTTTGGAAACTGAAACTAATAAACTGAAAACCTCAGATCTAATTTTTATGGGCGGAGCCCAGGACCGACAGCAAAAAATCGCCGGGGAGGATTTTCTCACGCGTAAAGGTCCGGTTATCAAGCAGATGGTAGAAAAAGGTATACCGGCGCTATTTGTGTGTGCAGCATATCAGGCAGTCGGACATTTCTATCAACCGTTCCAAGGGGATCAAATACCGGGTCCGGGGATTTTTGATCTTTTTACCAAACATCCGGGAGATCAGGCAAAGAGATTGATCGGTAATGTTGTGGCGGAGTTAATTGATGATAAATTTAATATCATTTCCGGTGTTACGCAGCCATCTCGGAATATCGTCGGATTTGAGAATCATGGCGGCAGGACTTATTTAGGAAAAAAAATGCTGCCATTGGCCCGCGTCAAACGTGGTTTTGGTAATAACGGCGAAGATGGATATGAAGGCGCTGTTTACAAAAACGCCGTCGGATCGTACTTTCACGGGCCGCTGCTTCCCAAAAACCCCCATGTGGCTGATTGGTTGATTGCAAAAGCACTCGAAGTGAAATACGGAAAGAAAATAGAACTCCAGCAATTGGATGATGGGTTAGAATGGCAGGCACATAATTTTATTTAATCTCTACTCCGATAAAATCAATTTTTGGGAAAAGTGCGCGGATTTCCCGCCAATACACTTCAGATACTTGATTTGAGTATTTATTATACTGTCCGCTGCCCATTCTACTCATGAGAATCCGTTCATACTTCCGAATGATAGTCATAACTTCCTCACCAATTTGGTTAAATTCCTCCTGATAAGCACTTGAATCTTTGGCATATTTATCATGAATTTCGCGAAACCTTTTAAATATCTCAGTATTGGCATCGAGCATTTGGGCGATAACTTGTTGGGATTTGGTCATAAGGATTTCGGATTAGGTGAACTTGCGCTATAATAACCCGGAACTATGAATAAGGTCAATGTTAAACATATCGCAAGGCTGGCAAATATTCCAATAACCGAAGAAGAAGAAAAAAAACTTGCGGCGGGTTTTGAGGCAACACTTGAAGTTGTGGAACAATTAAATAAGCTGGATACCAATCACATTGAGCCCACCCATCAAGTGACCGGCCTGAAAGATGTATTTCGTGAAGATGTAATTGATGAAAAGCAAATATTGACTCAGGCAGAGGCTCTTTCCAATTCAAAACGTCATCATCTTGGGTATTTTGTGGTAAAGCAGATATTGGATAAATAATTAATGGCGTCAAAGGTTTAAATTTAAATATGAACGCGAACGAATTAACCCTCGCAGAGGCTTTGGAGAAACTTGAGACTAAGGAAATCAGTCTCAAGGATATTTATAAAGATATTGAAAATAATATTTCAGAAAAGAATAAAAAGTTAAATATTTATTTGACGCTTGACGATAAAGCATATGAAAAGGCGAATTTGGTTAAAGACAAGCCGTTAATGGGCATACCTATAGCAGTTAAGGATAATTTTCTAACTGTCGGGCTCCAAACAACTGCTTCATCGACAGTGCTTGATGGATTTATGCCTCCATATGAGTCAACAGTTACCTCAAAACTAAAGAATGCAGGAGCGGTGGTGATTGGAAAAACCAATTTGGATGCGTGGGCACACGGTTCAAGCACCGAAACTTCGCAATATGGAAGGACGCTTAATCCAAGAAATCCGGAACATTTGCCTGGAGGCTCATCGGGTGGAAGCGCGGCAGCCATTTCTGCGGATTTATGCATTTGTGCAATCGGTTCTGAAACCGCCGGATCAATCCGGCAACCCGCAGCCTGGTGTGGGTGCGTTGGGTTGAAACCTACATATGGACGTGTCAGTCGGTATGGTGTAGTAGCGATGGGATCATCTCTTGATTGTCCGGGACCAATCGGAAAGACTGTCGAGGATACGGCAATTCTTTTTGAGGCGATTGCAGGTAAGGATTCACATGACGCTACAACCGGAATACAAGAAGTTCCTAATCTGAGCAAATCATTGAACAGAGGAGTGAAGGGGTTTCGCGTCGGGATTTGTTACATTGACCACCTCAAGATTCATGGTACTCCGGCTGCATTTGCGGTTGAAGAGGCCGGTAAAGTTTTGGAAAAGTTAGGAGCCAATGTTGAGCTAGTGCCTTTGTCCGACTCATTAGAAAAAAATAAAATTCTTACTCCGGATTATGCCATCGGTGTTTACACGGTTGTACAACGATCTGAAGTCAGCAGTAATCTGGCCAGATACGATGGAGTGAGGTACGGTAACGACAGGTCATTTTTTGGTGAAGAGGCGAAACAGCGCATCATGCTGGGCACTTTTACTCTAACTGCCGGATACGCGGACAAATATTATCTAAAAGCTTTGCAGGTGAGGACTATTTATATGCAAAACTACGCACAATTATTTGAAAAATTCGATGTACTTATATCACCTACATCACCGGGATATGCATTAAAGGTAGGTGCGTCCAAAGATAATCCGATGTTTGGTGAACTTGAAGATATGCTGCTTGAAGGCAGTTCGATCACCGGTCTTCCGGGGATAAATGTGCCAATGTTTCATGATCCTAAAACAAATTTATATTTAGGATTAAATATTATCGCCAGTCAGTGGCAAGAAGAAAAAATTGTCAGAGCTGCATATGCGTTTGAACAGGCGACTAAATGGAATTCGTGGGTCAATAATAAAGTTTAAGGATTTGGATTATTCAACTTGAAATATATGAATGAATATACACCTATTGTCGGGATGGAGATACATGTTGAGTTGAAGACGAAGAGTAAGATGTTTTGCGCTTGCAAAAATGATCCGTTTCATGCGGATAAACCCAATATTTACACATGTCCTACTTGTTTGGGTTTGCCGGGCGCATTACCCGTTCCAAATAAAAAAGCTGTCGAGTGGACGATCATGCTGGGACTGGCATTGGGATGTGAAATTGCTGAGACAAGTAAATTTGACCGGAAAAATTATTTCTATCCCGATTTGCCCAA
>CAYHKY010000089.1:0-5138 GCA_964357355.1 uncultured Gammaproteobacteria bacterium
ACGCAAAAGATCCAGAAATATATCCACTATACCAGGAAACAAGAAAATGGAGTCTTGATTACTTTGAGGATATTTATAAAAGAGTGGGGAGTCATTACGACCGTTATTACTTTGAAAGCGAAGCATATGAACTTGGCAAAAAAAATGTCGAAGCCGGTCTCCAAAAAGGAATTTTCGAAAAAAGCGCAGGAGCTATTATATTTCCGGGTGAAAAATTTGGTCTACATAACCGCGTGTTTATCACAAGTGATGGTAATGCTACTTATGAAGGAAAAGATATGGGTTTGGCACCTCTGCAATTTGGGGAATACCATCCTGATCTAATCATTCATGTAGTCGGTCCGGAGCAAGCTGGTTATTTCCAAGTGGTATTCAAAGCACTGGAAGAACTTATACCGGAGACCAAGGGCAAAGAATACCATCTTATTTACGGATGGGTTAAGCTCAAAAGCGGTAAGATGTCATCTCGCAGCGGAAATGTGGTATTAGGCGAATGGCTTCTGGATGAAGCCCAAAAATATGTCAATGACATACTAATAAAATCTGCATCAAAATATACAAAAGAAGAACAAGAGATCATTGCGGAAACTGCAGCTGTGGCAGCTGTGAAATATTCATTTCTGAAAGTCGGAACGAAACAAGAGATATCTTTTGATATAGAAGAGTCGGTAAGTTTTGAGGGAGATTCAGGTCCATATATACAATATACGTATGCTAGGTGTAAGTCGGTGTTGAGGAAAGCTGTTTCTACTGTCATCCCCGGCTTGACCGGGGATCTTACAGATATTTCGAAATTGGTTATAGATTCCCGCTGGAGTTTACCCCCGAGCGACATCGGGGGCGGGAATGACATCGGGGGCGGGGATGACAAAGTGTGGAATAATGAAGAGAAATTAGTTTTGCGGTATTTGTACAAGTTTCCTGAGATAGTGGTGAGTGCTGCTCAAAATTATGCTCCAAACGTAATGTGCAAATATCTTTACGATTTGGCAAGTAGTTTTAATACTTTTTACAACAAACACTCGATTCTTGAACCCACAACCCACAACCCACCCTCCTTCGCCAAGGCTACGGAGGACAGGCAACTCACAATCAGTCAGCGTTTAGCGCTGACCGCAGCTACTGCCCAAATTATCAAAAACGGTCTGTATATGCTGGGAATCGAGACGCTTGAGAAGATGTAGGGAGATTGGGGTGATAAAGGGAATCAGGAAGTCTTTTTGCGGTAGTCGAGGCGCTGCTTTAAAAGTTTCTCGGAAAATCCACCCTCGCGCATATGTTTTTCTTTAAGCGAGGTGATAAGCTGATCTTGAAGATAGCCAGCCTGTTTAGTCAGGGTAATCATGAGATTGACGGCTGATTCAGGGTGATTGGGGAGATGGGGGAAATTGGGGGAATCGGGGAGAGTCGGAGTGGTTTTGATAATATTCCAAATTACCCCAATTTCTCTTATTTCACTTATCGACTTTTCCCTAGGCCAGATTGTTAGTTGATGTTGTCTTCCATAAGCAAAGTAGTCCTTCATCAGTTCTTCAATTGATCCTCTAGCTACTCCACTGAGTTTGATATAACCGGCAAGACTTTGTTGTTTGTTGCCTTCAAGGATGTTTGTCATCCCGGATCGACCTGATTGTACCATTTGGTCATACGTACGAGTTGATGATAGAGGTGGAAAGTAAGGAGTCATCTTGTGTATAGCCCGGTTGCAGAAAACCACTGTGTAGTCGTATATGGGTACAGTGATTTTATATGCTAACAAGTATTCATATCCGGCCTGTGGCATATATTTACTTTAACATAACCTATTTTTTATGTAGGTAGAGTTTTCGGCTTTCAGCCTCGAACAATTCATGATCTGCGTAACTCAAGTGATAACTTTAAATTTCTGCATCATTACTTGTTTTTCAACCATGGAAAAATAGTTGCTAAGCAACCTTTACCCCGATATGGCTGATAACCAGGGTTCAGACCCATAAGATGAAGTTGTTCCTCTGTGTACGTAGCTTGGTTAAGCGCTTGTTGCTCAGCCGCTCTTTTATTATCTATATTATCCCGAGCTGCTTTTGGCAACGGTCGATCATTATCGCCATCCCAATAATCCGCCATTTTTAAAAAAAATTTAAGATCACTTTTATCCATATTAAATAATTCTGGAGAATGTCCACCAAGAAAATCTTTTGGATAATTATCAAAAGGTTTATTATCTTTAATAGCTTTATCCCAAGCAGCTAGCAATTTAGGCATATCATCAGTGTTTACAGTGTGGGTTGAAGGATATTTAAAACCGGGAACAACTGTACTAACATGTCTTTTCCCACTAGCATCTTTATGACCAGGTCCAAGAAGCAAGGCATCCTCTATGCGTTTTTTTGACTGAGTAATTCCTGGAGATATGATTCTGGCTGTGCGCCATGCTCCCACAGCAAAAACAAAAGCTGCCGGAAGCCAGGTAAAAGTTTCCGGCGGTAAATCATTATTGCTTAGTTTATCAATAACAGGTAATGTTTGTTGCCATAAGTAGGGTAATACATATATCCAAGTCAATACCGAAGCATCCTCAACAGACCGCCACAAGCTTTCCAATTTGCCGCTTGAAGGTGGTTCATGGACGCGACGTCGTAGATTTATTAAAGCCAGTGTTGCTAATAATCCAATCCGTATTATTGAAGGATCAGCGCCATTTAATAATTTCATGCCTTCATTGATAACTAAAGGACCACCAGTCAGCGCGACTGAACTAAAATTTAATGCAGTTTCGCCTTGCATTATGTCACTATATGAAGGAGTGCTCCTTAAGTTTTCCGCCATAACCACTTATTATAGGGTGTTTAATTGCGATAAACAAGTCTGCGCTGGAAAATAATGAATAAATATCTTATAATACAGCACAATGAAAAGCATTGAAGCTATCAGGTCAGCTTATGCTGCCGAAATGAAATCAGCTCAATCCTTGATTGACGCTCAAGCGCGGGCAACTCGAGATTTCCTTATACAAGCTGGGGGGGGTGAACTGATAACACGTGCTTCAGGGATAGTCGCATCTGCGCGGCCGGCAGGAGTTGGCGCTGATATTGAACTGCTGCAATTTGCCGCCAAGTACAAACCGCCTTCGCTTGAAAAGCTTACGGCTGTAGCAAAACTCGGATTACCTTCAAGACAAGCAGCCCAAATACTTGGAATCAATCATCAACAATATATTGATTTACTGAATGAAAATAAACTTGGTCAATATGTCAACCCGGTCGGCAGGCCGGAACAGTATACGTGGGATGATGTGGTTCGTTGGATAAAGCTTTATCAAGAAGGCGAGTCGATGCAATCAATAGCCGACAATGACCCATTACTTACTGACAGCGCACATTTAGGTAGGATTTTTAATACTCTGGGATACGGAAATATCATCCGACCTCAAGGTAGACCCAAATCAAAATAATTACTATAATAGCTTCATGTCTGAAGGACAACCACCTAGGTTACCACCGCCTGAGGAATCAGTTCCTCCGTCACCGGAAAGAAGAACCCTGTACAGACGCCTTGTAACCTTTTTGGGAAACAGGGTGAAAGCTCTTCTGGGAATTAGAGTTGATGAGGTAACTGGTGAGCAGGGTAATGAATATCATGTTAAATTTGGCGGACAAATTAAGGTAGATACGAAACCCGGAGAAGCTGCACCGCCAGCTCTTCCGTCGCCTTTGTCGCCAGAGGAAAAAGCAGCTCAAGAAGAAAAAGCGGCAAGAAATAGGTCTAGTAGAAGTCAAAGAGGAAGATTGGGTGGCAGAAGTATTCAAGAAAAACGTAGGAAAACAGGTACTACCTCAGATAATGATTCAACTAATTCTGATGGCACGCCACCGCCGGAAACACCAGATCCACCTCCGGATGACCAGACTTGGTAATTAATTAATCATTTTCCCCGCAAAATCTTCGGCTAAAATCTATCTTCCGCTTTTTTTCTACTTTATCTTATAGTATAATATCCACTTATATAATGATACGTAAAATTTCCAGATTTTAACTACGATATTTATGGTAACAGAACAATTAAAAGTAATTTCAAGAAGAGTTTCCACACTTGCTTCTACTATACCTTCGTGGTCCGATAGACCAACAGCGAAGGTCCGTATTCCCAATTTGATTCCTCAAGATTTACCAATTTTTGTCCACGATTGGAAAGATGTTTTAAATAATTATGATCAGGTAATGGCGGTTTTTGAAGAAGACCTGAAAGCAAATTCTTTTGATCCGGAGGCTGCCAGAAGGAGACTGGCATTCATCAGTTTTTCAATTAATCCAGAAGGTAGAGTAGTATTTGCAAGTCAATTGAGAGATCGTCAAGACGGTTTGATTGATAATATGCTATTGAATTTTCCCGGAGATCAGACCCGACAGGCCGTAAACAAATTTTTACAAATTAATAAGCCATCAATGCCACAATTGTTAACTTATTACAAAACACTGCTTCCAGTTTATATAGATGATTTCATATCCGTAGCGCAAATATTGGTAACGGTCAAAAATGATCCTAACGCATCTAAATACAGTAAAATGCTAATCCGTAGTGTTGGCGCTTTAGGAAGAGCCATGTTTTATTGTGCTCCCGAAGATTTTGATCCCAACCAGCGGGAAAATATTAATGTAAAAACATTAATTGTTGATTTTATAGCCAGCCGGGGATTTCGCGGTCAAGTGGAATATATCGATGGCATGGAAACAATATCGGTGCATCCACTATTTTCCGGAATATTAGAAAATTTAATCGGCAATGCATTCAAACATGGTCAACAAAACCATGAACGCGGATTTAATCCAGTAGTGCTAGTCAGAGTATGTAAAATTGGTCAAGCCTTGGGAGTTTTTATAGCTGATAACGGTTGCGGAATAAAAAAAGAAGATCAGAGTCGTATCTTTGAACCGGGTCAAGCTGCGGATGGAGCCATAGCCAGCAGCCATATGGGGTTGACAATAGTCAGGGATATTGTGGGATTTTTGGGTGGAGATTTGGGAGTTGATTCCGAACAGGGTAGAGGCGCATGTTTTTATGTACTTTTACCTGACATTTCATCTGTAGGGAATTCGGAAACAAAATAAATAACCCTGCAGCAGAGCTGGCAGGGTATTGAACCCTACAACAACCTCAG
>CAYHKY010000090.1:0-4973 GCA_964357355.1 uncultured Gammaproteobacteria bacterium
GTTAAGCGAAAATTGAGAAATCAGAAACCACCGAAAATTGAGAAGTCAGTTTACATTGTTTTTCAAATTAATATTAATTTGACAGTACAATGATTAATGCTATAGTATGTTTTTAAGGAGCTTAAGGAAGCGGTAAATTGACATTAAGCGTGGGGTCCCGACTAAGTCGGGAATACGAGGAAAGGGCATCTCCCGATTAATCGGGAGAAATCGGACCACTGTACCGGAACAATTACGGTATAGTGAGTATCTGCGGAAACCCTTTGGTAGCACTCCCTACCACAACATCGATCGGATCAATCCCAATAGTAATATTGGGGATAAATGATCGATTGCGGAGTCCGCTTTTTATTCGGGATAGTTATTCACTTCCCCTTTTATTAAAATATTTTTCGAGCCTGTTTAAGGAGGTATTATGTGTGGAATTTTTGGATATATTGGTGAAAAAAACCGGGCAGCTCAACTTGTTTTTGAAGGGTTGAAATCATTGGAGTATCGCGGATACGATTCATGGGGAGTAGCAGTAATACCAAATTCAAAACTCACAATCGACAACTTACAACAATCTATTGTGATAAAAAAACAGATCGGAAAAATAGGCACTGCTTCCGTAAATGATTTACCCAATGGTCATATTTCCATTGGTCACACCCGTTGGGCAACACATGGCGGAGTTACGGTAGCAAATGCTCACCCACATACGGATTGTACCAAAACTTTGGGTCTCATCCACAACGGTATCATCGAAAACTATGCAGAACTTAAACAAAAGTTGCTTATTCAAGGTCATGTTTTTATATCTGAAACCGATACTGAAGTGGCAGTTCATTTAATTGAAGAATATGCCAAAAAACAGCCTCTTGATGAGGCAGTTCGTATGGCCTTTAATGATTTTCATGGACTATCGGCAATTATTATTTTGTCAACCAAAACCCAAGAATTAATTGCGGTGAGAAATGGTTCCCCCTTAATTATCGGGCATGGAAAAAATGAAAATTATTTAGCCAGTGACGTTCAAGCGCTTATCCCTTATACGCGCCGGGTTTATTTTTTAAGAGACAATGAACTGGCTGTACTTACCCCAAAAACCGTATCGTACAAAAATATTCTTTCAGGTGATCCCGTTCAGCCAAATATTGAACAAATCAACTGGACTTTCGCGCAAACTACATTGGGAAGTTACCCGCACTATATGCTCAAGGAAATTTATGAACAACCTGCAATTATTTCTGAAATCAATACTCGGAAGGAAGAACACATAAAATTGGCTTCTGTTATCAAAAAAGCATACGGAACTTATATGTTGGGGTGTGGAAGTGCTGCGTATATCGCTATTGCAGGAAGTTATTTATTTTCAAAAATTGCCAAGCACCATGTGAATACTGCAATCGGAAGTGAATTTGGCTATCAGCTGGACTTTCTGACAGACAAGAGCCTAGTGATTGCATTGTCTCAATCCGGTGAAACGATGGATACGCTTGAATCGGTCAAAAAAGCAAAAGCCAAGGGAGCTAACATTGCAGCTCTTGTCAACGTGTTGGGGTCGACCCTTTATCGTGAAGCAAATCATAAAATACTGATAGGAGCAGGGCCGGAAAAGGCTGTTGCTTCAACTAAAGCCCTCACCGGCAAACTTGCTCATTTGACACTTTTGGCGTATGCACTGGCTGGAAGAATAAACAAGGGGCAAGAAGTCGTTTTAATGGCCGTAAAATCTACCCATGAACTTTTGAAAAATAGAAGAGTTGCAGAAATAATAAAAATAGCTAGGAAATTGAGATTAATACAGCATATTTATGTTATCGGACGGGGATTATCATATCCAGCAGCTTTGGAAACGGCTATCAAAATCAAAGAAATTACTTATATTCATGCAGAGGGCATGGCTGCCGGAGAACTCAAACATGGACCTCTTGCACTCATCGAGAAAGGGTCGATTTGCATTGCATTTTTACCCAACGATGAAACTTATGGGGCAAACTTAGCAGGAGCGATGGAAATGCGTGCCCGAGGTGGAATAATCATCGGTATATCTTACTCTCCGCATGAAATATTTGACCATTATGTTCATGTTACTGATGCCCGGGAAGCTACCATTATCCCTAATATAATAGTTGGTCAATTGCTCGCGTATTATTTAGCCATTGAACGCGGACTTGATCCTGACAAACCTAGGAATCTCGCCAAAAGCGTGACCGTAAAATAAAAAAATCACCCGTCTGATTTACAAAGCCTTGAGCCAATCTACAAAATTGAGATAATACTCCGGGATTGATTCATATTGACTTTTCGGGAAGATTAAATCTTTAGAGGCGAAGTAAGGCTTTGTGTAGTTTTCGTTTCAGAGGATCGAGAGTTAATCCCAGCGCTTCGAGGGTAAAAACTCCCAATAAATTACTGTCATCTTTTTCACCAAAAAGTACGGGAGCTGCGCCTCTGATGCCCTGATATTCATATAACGCGCTGCTCACCATTCGTTTAATAATTTTTCCATCAGCAAGGACAAACGACTCCTCCCTGTCCGGCTTGATGCCCAATTTTTGCAATACAATTTCAGGTACTACTGTATAAGTCGCACCGCTATCTACTAAAAAAGTCCCGGAATAGCTGCTTTTTGGCCGCTGGGGATTTTTTATTGTTAGCAGTACATTTGTCATACCCATATATAGACAATAATACCATAATTTTCGCAGTAAGGTCAGAAGTTCTATTGAGCCGTCCCGGGGGATCGAACCCCGAACCGCCTGTTTACAAAACAGGTGCTCTACCATTGAGCTAGGACGGCGAAATTGGTGAAAGTTGCCTGAGAGAATTATACCACTTGTATACCCGTCTTATGCTGGTTTGCAACCTGAAAGGTTGCAATAGCAGCTTAGAGGGGTATATGGCCGGAACAAATTCAAATATGCAGGCTATTTTAGAAAGAGATTAGAAAAACGAAGTGCCCGACCTGTCGGTGCAAACGAAGAGAATATTTTCCCCGATGAGTTAAATTGGGTAGGCTCATCCCACCTATCACTTGATAAATCAAAAGAAGGCAGGAAATTCGCCTTGTCTCCCTTCCCGATTAAATCGGGAAGAAATACCCCATCGAGATCATTTTGTGGAGGAAAATTGATTCTCTTCCTCACACCTCAAGCCGGGCTATAAGAGTGTAAGGAATACTCACCTTTTTGTCAAGAAAATGTATGCTTTGTGACTAAGAAAATATTATAGTGAGTGATTATATTGAACTCGTTATACTATCTGGTTGAGGAGAAGTTCTGGTTTGGTAGGCGAGTTTCATCATTTGAAGCGGGTTAAATTTGTGTTTTCGTAATTCCAGCAGAAGATCTTTATAAACTTCTTTAGTAAAACCCGTTTCTCTTAATTCCAGAAGTCTGGCACCCATTGCTCGTTGTAACTGGGGCAGTTGTATCAAATATTCTGGAGTAATTCCCCATTTTTCAAGTTTTATCAGTCCACTCTCAAGTGAGTTAGAGCTAATTAAACCACCCACGTGTTTGGTTAATTTTGACTCAAATAGCGTACGAAATTCCTGAAATTTGACTAAATCAGCAACCGGGAAATTAATTTCTTCTTGTAATCGCTTCATTTCCAAAGAGAACGAGTCAACCGATAAATCCAGTTGACGAATTACCCGTTCAATCACAGCGTTTATTATCTCAGGGGAGGCAAATACATCTCCGATTGCAAATCCAGCTGCGGCAAATTCCTGAGCTTTATCCCGTGCACTAGTATATGAATAATTTCCCCTAATTCTTTTTACAATATCCATTTTCATCTTGTTCGTAACTCGTTTATCTTCTAATATTCGGCCAACATCAATGCCCAGTGCCTTTTGGGCGATAATTTCGCCCGGTAATAAACTGGAATATGGTATATTTCTTTCCATCCTGGCTCTGGCAATTTCATACATCCTTGAATCCTTCATCAGATATGGCATGTGTAATGCCTGTTTTGCGTATCCTGAGAGCAAAAACTGGACGTGGTCTGCACCAAATGAAGAGAAACTACTGATAATTCTTTTTTCGATTAACCCCCAGGTGATCGGCATGACTTTGATTACGTCTGTTCCAGCCCTTGTTAATAAACCCAATTCTTTTATGTGTTGATCTCGGATGTCACCATTATGCAAGACTCTAGCTGTTTGACGGTCAAGAGCAGGACAAATCATTTTTAGTGCAGTTTGAGCATCCTCATCCAATCGGGAAATGAGCACTCTCGTTTCTTCCGGGAATGCTTTATCAAAAGCGACCAGCGCCCGTAAATATTCCTTCCCAGAAAATTTTTTTATAATTTTTCCGATCTCTACATGTACAGTTTGTGAAGCCTGTTTTACAAACTCATCCCGGTATCGGTGATATCCTGTCGGCCGGTTTAGGGATCGCCGGACTGCGCGGGTCGCCTCTTTCCAGTTTCTCGTATTGATTGCCAGGTTAAATTTTATTTGATCGTCAAAAACACTGTATTCTTCATGGATTTCGGCAGGTTTTTTGGGTCTTAAATGTTTGAGAATTTCATGTCTGGTTTGTTGTAATTGCCAACTAGTTGGTATATCAACACCGTCCGCTGCAAGTTTTACTTGAACTTGGTTGTTAATTTCTGCCAGTGTTTTACGGGCAAAGTCAGCTGGACTTGCTTTGTTTATGCCCATTATTTTTAACTCAAGTCCGGAACGCTTGTTTGTTTCGACAGCCTCAGAATTCCACTGCGCCTGCCATAACTCAGCCTGCATCCGAGTCATTGGGTCAAGATCTGCCAGACCAATCTTCTCGGCTCCCGGAAATATAGTTGCAGGGTCAAAAGGCGGTTTCGCATTCATTTCTGGAGTTATCGACCGTTCACTTAATCCCATAGTAATATAATTATCCCGGATTGAGGCTAAAAAGTCAAATAAGGGGAGCATTTGGTAAAAGTGTAAACTGACTTCTCAATTTTCGGTGGTTTCTGATTTCTCAATTTTCGCTTAA
>CAYHKY010000091.1:0-4898 GCA_964357355.1 uncultured Gammaproteobacteria bacterium
GTACTACGAAAATTGAGAAATCAAAAATTACGAAAGTTCAGAGGTTAATTTACATTAATTTGAAAAACAAAGTTTATGAATTTTTGATATAGCCTACATACTTGAAATTGTTCCGGCCATATACCCCTCTAAGCTGCTATTGCAACCTTTCAGGTTGCAAACCAGCGTAAGACGGGTATAAAATAACTTGACAAGTTACGCCATCTCATCCTACGCTTAAGATTGATAAAAATATGCAAACAAGAAAATCGCAAAGTGGTGTATCAGGTGTCTTAATTACGGTTATCATCGGAGTCTTAATCGCTACCGTATCTTTTTTTACCGTCTTTATCACGACCCAACGGGCCTCGGTTCCCCACCCAAAATCAAACCTACATCTGACGGTTCCTCCAAAACCCACTAGAAAACCATTGCCTCCGCTTCCCGCACTCCCCTCCAACTTATTAACTCCACAGCAGGAGGCCACAACTTCTGCTGAAAATGAGACTGTTAATCCGGGAGCCGGGCTTGAAGTAACTCCCCAACCTGATCAAATTGATTCAGAAATACCTGTTGCAAGCGATTCAGCGCAGTAGAGAATTTAACGCTCTTCAATTTGCACCGATTTAATCTGCACATTTTCTTTTGGCTTTGAGGGTTCGCCGGTGGGACCAGCTTCAACCGGTGTTTCGGCGATAGCGTCTAAAACCTGCAAACTTTCAACATCTTTAGGATCGACAGTTCCAAAAATCGTGTAATTTTTGGGTAAATCATAATCTTGGTGAATAATGAAAAACTGGCTTCCGTTGGTATTTGGACCGCTATTTGCCATAGCGAGGATTCCCCGTTTGTAGTCCCGCGTAACTTTTTCGTCCGCGAATTTGTACCCCGGGTCCCCGGTTCCATCTCCTCTGGGATCTCCCGTTTGCACCATGAAATCTTTGATAATTCGGTGAAAAATAATACCGTCATAAAAACCTGCGCGGGATAAGAACACGAAGTTATTAACAGTTAGAGGTGCATCTTTGGCAAATAATTCCGCCTTTATTTTTCCTTTGGAAGTTTCAATTGTTGCCGTGAATGATTTACTTACATCAAGCTTCATTTCCGGGGATTTTACCCACTGTTTTGGGGTTGTAATATCTGTTTTTCCCATGATTTTTTTCTCCTCTGATGCCGGTTTTGTTCCGACAAAGAAAATAAAAAGGATTACCAACGTTAAAACTCCGATAATCCCCAACCAGTTTTTCATAAAAAATATTTATATACTTTTTTGACCACTTTTGCAATCGGTGAAATACAATAATTAACTCATCCTGCACTGGTTAATATTATCTGCTTCCAACAGATTGGATTGGCATACGGAGTGTTTGAAATGCTTGGCCACTGGGAGGTTGGATGTGCAAAACTGAGGCGCCTGCATCAAACATCTGGTTATACATAATCGTTGACCCGGGGTACTGTTTTTGCAAATCTCCCAGAGCTTTGACTAAATGATCGGATTTTTGCGATGAGTAATTGGTGCTGATCCCGTCATAGGAAACGGTTTGGCTCGCATGATCGATGGTCACCTGGCCGGCTCCATTTTGGACTAAATCCCCAAATTTATTTAAAGATTTACCCGTAAATATGTCTACCGGCTGTGCGTTAAGTGTTTTCTGATAATGGCCGCTGTCAACTTGTTTCATCCAACCGTCAGAAACCCAATCTTCAAGGGAAGATTGTCTTTCGCGGGCCATCCGGTCAACTTTCATTTGTTCAATGGGTGCATATTGTTTCCTGAGTTCGTCGAAAGCATGAGAATAATCTTCTTTGACAGCTTTGCCAAAATCGATCTTACCTTTGAATTTGCCGACTGTTTCATCAAATACCAATAAAGGTTTAATTGCGCGATGTACGGTAGCCCGATACCTTAACCCTTGAACGAGCCTCAATGACTTGGGCAAATAACGCATTGCGCGAAGAATATTGCCAGCAACCGGAATTGCCCCAAGTGCAGCCCAGACCCGATCCATACCTCTGACTTCCTTTCCGGAGACATAATCATATCCGCTCCAAGCCTCAAAACCACTTTTGACGTTACCAAAGACCGGAATGAAATTAATTCCCGCGGAAAGTGCCCCCCCCAACCATGGCCGCAGGTTATCCCGATAAAACTCCAGAAAACGCAAAAATTGACTCCACAAGAATTTATCTATCATCAATGGATGCCTGCCAAAAAATAACGGTAAGTTCCATACAACATTAAAAACCGCCGTGTGGGTTAGTAAAGTATTGGTATACCCGACTACCCGATTATCCTGATCCTGGCTTTGCCATTGTTTATTGCGATAAAATGCAATGATTTGGTATACAACGACCAAATAACCTATAATTCCAACAACTATTGTGAGCGGGCTGTTGGCAATAGTGCTTGCCAGTCTGGTAGGTAAATATACGGAAAACAAGAGTAACCACATATTGTAAAGTTGGGTCAGAACCAATCCCAAAGCTATTATGGTTAATATTTTTTGCGTGGTATTGAGACGGCCAAATTTGAGCGGCGGCCCTTGCCAAATTTCGCTCAAATTCGGGGGAATAAAAACCGGTTTACCGGCTAAGCTGGCACTGGCAATAGTATAATTTCTACGTATTTGCAGAAGTTTTTTTAAATCTACTGCTTCATCATTTTCCGCTGCCGCAAATGCGATTTGCCTCCTAACACGAAAATAATCAAGCAAGGCAAACCAATGTTTTTTTCCAAATTGCAAATTAGTGATTGTCTGTTTCAATTCCCCTGCCAAGCTGCGTTTTTTTTCACCTGGCAATAACAGTTTTTCGTCTTTGGGTAAATACCTGTTGATCAGTATTTCGTCCAGAATAAGCGCAATGATTATCCCAAACGTCAAGGCGTACCTGATACCCAGGCCTTTGCCATACCAGGGATATAAAAATGAAAGCCAGGAATCCGAATTGTTAACCAAACTATGGTCGACGATCACCCATAATAGCAATATCACCGGTACCAAATACGCGAATAAATTTTTCCTGCCGAGTTTTCGCGCAATTCCCAACCCAAATCCTACCAAGGCTGTCCACATGAGATGTCCCGGTACAAATTGACTGACATAACTTGACACCTGGCTCACATTACGCTCGCTGGGTAACCAAGCTGTCAAAAGCCCGGGTAAATTTGCCAAGTTATAGGCTGGAAAAAATTCATTCATCTCTGAAAGTCCAAGCCCCACCGCCCGAACAGCATCTTCGGTAAAACCATATCCGGCTCCCGCAACTGCTGCCAGAAGTATTCCGTCAATTACACTAGCTGATTTACCAACATCTGTGAAAAAGAATAAATACACTACAAAGGCAATCTTCAGGACTTCCTCAGTTATCGGGCCAACAGTGTAAATAACCAAATCAGACCCCAATAATCTGACAGCCACTCCCTGTATCAACAAATTCCCCAAGACAGCCACCGTCGCGCCAACTGCAAAGACATGCAAGAGCTCTTTGATGCTGACAGTTTTAGTCCGGCTGACGAAATGCAACTGGAAAAGTAACCAGGCATGATAAACTAAAATTCCGATCACGATCTCCTCCCGGTACGTTTGGAATGGTTAATTTTCAAATCAGACTGTTGCCACAAAAGAAGTCCGGTAACATTGGCAAAGAGTAAAATAAAAGTGGCCACGATTGGGGCTATGTCTGCAAATGTTAAGGCTACCGAACCCGGCATCAACCTGATCATCATCATAAACACCAATACACTCAGTCCGATTCCCAAAATAACTGCCAGTTTATGATAAACCGGATTATTAGTTAATAATAATCCGATTGAGGCAATGAGCAGCAGAAAAAAACAGACGACGAGAATTTCACCTCTCATTACCAATTGCCAACCTGTTAGGCTGCCACGAGCTGCGGGCAACCACGACAAAAATCCTAAAGCCAACACGCTCACATAAAAACCTAAAGTCAGATACTTAAGCTGTAATATTTTCTTAGCGCCGAAGGTGAAATAGAAACGGCGAAGTAACCACGAAGAAAGTACTCCCCAAGTAATCCAAAAAAACACTGTTTGCATAAAAGTTACTTACCGCAGACCGATTCAACCAAAATGATACAGGGCTCTGATTTGATAAATGACTTGTCTAGACGGACTTTTTGGCATACGACAAATTAGGTTTCATTGAACTTTCACCCATGAATCCTCAAGTACGTCATAACGGGAAACTTGGTCATTTTGCATTCGATAACGATTGTAAGTTGTCCGGTGGTCAGGAAAAACTTCAAATACCGTAATTACGTCACTGCCTCCAAACGCCTCTGTACCTATAAAAAATTTTGACCTGCTATTTTCAAATACGTCTTTTTGAAACTCACGCACCTCGGCTAGATTTAAAACTGCTGCCATCGCCTTTAGATTTACTTCACCGGCATCACTAGCAAAACCGGTAATTTGAAAATTAGACATCACATTTACAGCGACTTGGGTCAAAGCTTTTTTGGTAACCCGGTTTGGTATTTATCCTAATGTTATAAATCTGGCTGCCGAAGAAAATTTCATACTCGGCAAAATCCCACACCTCACCTTTCTCGGTAAATGCTCCTTGTACCTCAACTACTGGTAATCCATTCCAAACGGTTTGGTTAAATTTGTTAATTTCGTATTTTTGATCATTTTCATATGCTTTTTTGTTATCGTTTATCACATCGGCCTTGCCTGAAACCTCAAGCAGTCTGGGATCATTCGGCAAAAATTGGATTGCCACCTGGACGTTTTTTTCTTTGTCGGAAAAGATATCTGCTGCCGCGGGATTATCGGCATCCTTTTGCCAGACAAAAGGTAACGTCACGCTGTAACCAGCCGTATCACTGGTAAATGTTGAAGAGGCAGATTCTTTGGTAAGCGGTGAAGGTGTTTTTGAGATCGGAAG
>CAYHKY010000092.1:0-4879 GCA_964357355.1 uncultured Gammaproteobacteria bacterium
CCGATCTATTTACAATATCTCCAATACCACCCCATTTGCGTCTGGAGCCACGATAAATATGAATTACAGAAATCTCATGTGCTCCTGTATTGTCTGCAACGTTTAAAATCGTACGTAATTGAATCATAAATTAAATTCTACTATTTCAAGTTTTTTTTACCACCTGATAATGTTTCTCTTTGGATATGGGACGCGTGGCTTTTATCGTCACGTTATCACCTATCGAAAGAGGAATATCTGTATGCGCTTTGACCCGATGACGCATCCGCAACACTTTTCTGTATAATGGATGCGGCCTGGTGATCGTATATCCGACCACTACTGTTTTTTGCATCCCAACACTTATAATAGTGCCATTGATCGTTTTCATGTCGCTCCTTTTTCTTTTAACTGTTTTTCTGACAAAACGGTCGCCAGTCTAGAAATATCGTCGCGAATATCCCTAAGTTTACGCACATTTTTTTCATTTTTTAAAACTACGGCCAGTTCTGTCTTTTTCAACGCTTGGTATTTATCCGTAAGCTCTTTGGTAATTTCAGAAACTGTCTTCGTATGCAATAATTTAATATCTTTTCTTTTCATAACTATTGTCTCTCTATAACTTTAGTTTGCACTGATAATTTTGCACCTGCCATTTTGAGCGCTTCAAATGCCAATACCTTGTCTATTCCACCCATCTCAAAAAGAATCTTTCCCGGCCTAACCACAGCCACATATTCAAATACGTCCCCTTTTCCGCTTCCCATTCGAGTTTCGGCGGGCTTTTTAGTAATCGGTTTGTCGGGAAAAATTCTAATCCAGACTCTGCCTCCCCGTTTAGTATGATGAGTTAAAGTTCTTCGAGCGGCTTCAATTTGCCTGCTCGTCACCCATCCGCAAGTAATAGCTTTGAGTCCCACTGCACCAAAATCAATCGTGGAACCACGAATAGATACACCCCCCATGCTTCCTCTAAAACTTTTTCGGTATTTTGCTCTTTTTGGTGCTAACATATTATTAGGCGTTTTGGAATTAGGATTTAGCGTTTAGTTGAAATACTAATTTCTAGACGTTTCTTATACTTTTGCCTTTCTGCAAATCCAAACCTTAACCCCAATGTAACCTGATTTTGTCAGTGCTGGTACTTGGGCAAAATCCACTTCTTCACGTATAGTTGATAAGGGCACAGTACCTTTTTGGTATTTTTCACGTCTGGCGATCTCTGCTCCTGCAATCCGGCCAGATAATAAGATTTTTACCCCTCCGGCTCCGGCTGACATCACCCGATCTATCGCTTGCAGAGCAACCCGTTTGTGATGCAAACGCTTCACAAGTTGATCGGCAATTGTCGAAGCTACAATTTTTGCATCAAGATTTGGCTCCTTGACCGGTTCCACTTTCAATTCTATTTTCAGCACATCATTGGCACTTTTTCCCAGTAATTTTTTAATGTATTTCTTGAGTTCTTCAAGTCCAGTCCCGCCGCGACCAATTACAACTCCAGGTCGTGCGACAAATACAGTGATATCAATACGATTTATTGACCGTTCTATTTCCACGTGCGACAAATTAGCGTGCTTCAAACGAATTTCCAAAGCTTGTCTCAAACGTACATCTTCAATTAATAAATCTTTATACCGACGTTTGTCAGCAAACCAACGTGACGTCCAAGTAAAGACGGTACCAAGTCTAAAACCTCGTGGATTTACTTTTTGTCCCATAATTTTGAGCGTTTTCTATACGCCTATTCCTAAATACTTATCACTTTTTTTCTACTTTTTTTATATTTTGAATTATTTTTTTCTCAGTTTTTGGTTTTTCCGTTAAAATTACTTTTATGTGGCTCATACGTTTGCGGTAAGAGTGAGCCATACCCCTAGACACTGCCCGAAAACGCCGCATGCTTGAACCTGGTAACACTTCAATGTGTGCAAATAATAATTCATCTTCTTTAAGATTTTTCTGTTTAGAGTTGGCAAGCGCTGCATCAATAGCTTTTTTGAGTGGAACCGCTCCACTTTTGTTCAAGTGTTTCAAATGTGCGACCGCAACCAGAGGCGACAAATGCTTGACACTGTCAACCACCAGTCCAAGTTTTCGCGGCGATACATGAATATATTTTTCAAACGCGACAATTTGCATATGTTTTATGTTTTTTCAAGCACTCTCTTGGTAACCTGACCATGACCTTTAAAAAATCTCGTTGGCGCAAATTCACCCAACCTGTGCCCAACCATGTCTTCTGTAATGTACACTTCAATAAAAGCGCGTCCGTTGTGGACAGCAATTCGGAACCCTACAAAGTCAGGTGATATTTGACAAGCTCTTGCCCAAGTCTTAATCACCGATTTTTGACCGGAGTCTTTCATCCAAGTAACCTTTTTCATCAAGTTCGCATCAATGTATGGTCCTTTTTTGCTAGATCGACTCATATTATTTCCTCCGCTCAACAATTTGTTTATTACTGTATTTGCCCGGTCTTCTTGTTTTGACCCCCAAAGCACGTTTACCCCATGGGGTCTTGGGTGACTTCATGCCTATTCCACTTCTTCCTTCACCGCCACCATGCGGGTGTGTGCGCGGATTTTGAGCAACTCCTCGTACCTCCGGCCGTTTCCCCCTTCTCCTTGCAGCCCCTGCCGTACCGAGAATTTGTGTGCGCCGTTCTTCATTGCTTACCTGACCAATGGTTCCCAAAGATCCGGAAACAATTCTGCGAATTTCCCCGCTAGGCAACTTGATATGAACAAAAGCATCTTCCTTTGCCAATACCATTGCCGCCACCCCGGCAGACCTGACAATTTTTGCTCCTTTTCCCGGAGTCAATTCCAAACTGTGAACTTGAGTGCCTATGGGAATTTGCTTAAGTGGCAATGCGTTGCCTATTTTGACCTCAGCATCTTTGCCAGACATAAGAGTTTCCCCGACTTTTAAACCCATGGGGGCCAAAATATAGCGTTTTTCCCCATCCGCGTAGTTCAAAAGTGCTACTTTGGCACTACGATTCGGATCGTACTCAATACTCATAACACTGGCAGGAACTCCCCCCTTATCCCGTTTAAAATCAATGTAGCGATAAAATCGTTTATGTCTTCCGCCTTGATGTCTCACTGAGATATGACCGCTACTGTCTCTCCCGGATCTTTTGGGTAAAATTTCAAATAAATGTTTTGTTTGTGTATAAGTTTTCATGGTAAATGTAATGAATTTATTTTCCAGCTTTTCCCTGAGTCTCAAATAAGGCGATCTTTTCGTTTGGTTTAAGTCTCACATATGCTTTTTTGTAACCTGATGATTTTGTTAACATTCGTTTCTTCCCACTTCGCTTGGTTTTACCTTTCATGATCGCCGTCTTGACAGCAATCACGTGTACTTTGAATTCTTCATTCACCGCCTGAGCAATAGTATTTTTGTTACTATCAAGACTAACTACAAACGTATACCAACCTTGATTTGTTTCACCAAGCGATTTTTCCGTAATAATAGGTCGAATGAGAGTAGTCGTATTCATACTATTAAAGTTTTTTTGTTCCAGTCTGTATATGCTTCTTTAGCTAACACCAAATGTTCGTTCGAAATTACGTCAAGCGAGGATAAATTGATCCCCATACGCACGGTAACTCGATTAAGATTGCGTGCGCCTTGAGCTGCTTTTTTCATTGCTGGATCCAGAACTAAGAGAATTTTTTTATCTTGCAACTCCAGTTGGGTTAATAACTTAACTACTTCTTTGGTTTTACCCGTAGCTTTTTCAAATCCGGAGACAATAGTGACAGATTCTTGACGAAATTTTTCACCTATTATTTGCTGCAATGCGCGCCGGCGCATTTTTTTTGGGATAAGAAGTCCAAAATCTCTCGGTTTTGGACCAAAAGCTATACCGCCTCCCACAAAAATCGGGGCTTTATTGGCTCCGTGACGTGCTCTTCCCGTACCTTTTTGGCGATATATTTTACGCGTAGATCCGGACACTTCACCCCGTGTTTTGGTGGATTGGGTTCCTTGGTGAGTGTTAGCCTGATATACTCGAACTGCCTGACCAAGTAATTGCAGGGTGATTTTTGACTTCATAAGGGCATCAGACACAGAAACCGTACCGTCTTTTTTTCCTAATAATGAGAACACAGCTACGTCATGAGTATTAGGAACTTTGACAGGCTGTTTTTTTGCAATAACCGTCTTTTTTATAACTGTAGTTTTATGTGTACTTGGCATAATTAGTTGTTTTGTTTTTGAACGACTAAAAGAGTACCTTTACTTCCCGGAAGCAAGCCGGAAACAGTCAACGTATTAGTAGCTTGGTCTAAAGAGATGACACGGAGTCCTGATATTGTCACTTGCGTTCCCCCCATCCGACCAGCCATGCGTTTACCTCGGTATACGCGACCAGGTGTAGTAGTTTGTCCGATTGATCCCGGCGCCCGTTCCCGATCGGATTGACCATGTGTGCGCGGACCCCCATGAAATCCATGTCGCTTTACACCACCCTGAAATCCTTTGCCTTTTGTAATCCCCATGACTTTGACCCGATCTCCAACTTGTAAAACTTTATCAACTGTAATCGTGTCTCCGACTTTATATGGTACATCTTCAATTTTTTGGACTGTTATCGGAAGTTCCCGTAAAAAAAGGGGTTTGGCTGTAATTCCTAACCCCGCTTTTTTTAGTATTCCCGCAATTGGGGCGGTTAGTGTTTTGGGATTACCAGTCCCAAATCCGACTTGCACCGCCCAATACCCATCCCGGCTGAGAGTTTTAATTCCGATAACAACGCAGGGACCGGCGGTGATTTTGGTCACCGGAATTTGCATACCAGCATCAGTATAATGACGCGTCTGAGAATTTTTTTTTCCTAAAATTGAATTTATCATAGGTTGTTTATCCGCCTGATCTTACTTCT
>CAYHKY010000093.1:0-3946 GCA_964357355.1 uncultured Gammaproteobacteria bacterium
CAGGTCCGCCCCGATTCGAACGGGGAATAGAGGTTTTGGAGACCTCTGTGATACCGTTTCACCACGGACCTAACATTCTACCATTGAACGACAGGCATACTCTAAGCATTATAACATTTAAACTCTTGATAATTCATTTTCCCGGATCGTCATAGTTATTCCGATCCGGAACCGGTAGATCACCCAAACTTGTAAAACTTCTCAATATCCTATAATATACGTGCATGGCAGAAGGAATTAAACCATCTGTTGCCTCAGTCTTAAAAAATGAAACCGCTGCATTGCCGACTTTGGGTATATCCGCCCCCGGTTTGGGATTGCCGTTTGCATTAAATAAGGCTGGTATAGCCGATATATCCAATCTGTCACAATTTGCTTCACTTGGATTGGCAGCTATAAATTTGAGACAACGTGCTTATGAAAAACCGGCAAAAAATAAGCTTGAACTGACCTGGCGCAGTGTGCAAGATGCGGCAGTTGTCTTTTGTGTGCATACTCTGCCCATATTGTGGCACAATTTTTCACCCATGATGGAAGGTTTGTCCCAAAATCAACTTCCTCCGGAAACTTTTTCCTGGATGGCAGCAGCTTTTGTTTTCGGACTCGGAGGTTACCGCACAGGCAGAATTGCTCTACCGCCGGTTATTAATGCAATCAGATTTATTCATGCCCACTGGCCGCGTCCAAAACCGACATATCCCAGATTTGGTACTCTAGGGATTTCTAGAGATGAACAGGTATTTGTAGACGGTAAACGCTTAACTCCTCCTCAATACAATAGTAGTGGAAAATTAAAGAGTGATTTAGAAATAATGGCAGATCAGCAAGGTGAATTTTTGGATTCTGGTAGACAACCTAAAAATGATAAAGAATAAATAGGTTTTGGGGACAGTCCTCGAGTGTACAGGAGGAGTCTCAGTCGGTCAATTTCAGGCTTTCCACGATTCTTTTGTACTCTTCTCCGAATCCCAGGATAGCGATCTCCAATCCTTTTTTGGGGTGTTTGAACATGACTACATCAATGGGCGTCCCGTCTTTGGACGAGGCGTCGTGATAAAGAGTGGCTTTTTGTCCCGATACTGATGCAGTTTCTATTTTGTTAGCCGGAAGTGGGGGTTTGGGAAGTTCTTTGCTGCAAGTAGTTGAGATCATATCACCGCTTCTGGTGTGTACCAAGCGCGCACTCTCTGTTGCTTCATTGAGCAGGTAATCTACCGAATAGTCGAAGGATATACCGCAGTATTTATTGGTGTAAGATTTGGTTAGCGGTTGGGCAGAGGGTGTTGGTGATGCCTGTGAAATTGATCTGTCACCATTTAGCCAAGTATTTACACGTACTCCGAAAAGGAAAGTTGCCAGTACTCCCAGAAAAATGATTAGCAGGTTAGTGTTGCGTTTCAAAGTAGGTTTATAGCCAACTTGTTTGATTTTGTGAGGCCATAACTCCTTCTAGACTGATCCGCCTATGGCGGATACAGTAAGAAGGGTATAAAGAAAGATCAAATGGATTTAAAATAGTTTCCTTTTACCTTTAAACTTTCAACTAATCAAGTTTTTCAGTTTCTTTGTGGTCTGTGACTTTGCGGCACTTATTGCAAAACTTTTTTAAAACCAGTTTATCTACCGTATTGAGCTTATTTTTTTGCGTAATATAGTTCTGGGATTTGCACACAGTACATTTGAACGCAATAAGCACGCGATGTCCTTTCTTTGCCATAGGCAGCTATTATAGCAAAACCCAAGCTTAATTTACAATCAGCCATGGTATAAATATTTTGATACAGTTTGATCCTACCTTTAAATCCGTCAGCTGACGGATTGCAAGTTATGCAAGTTTGCAATTGCTTTTAAGAAAAAAGTGGTATGGTCATTTCTTGAGACTGCGGAGACCAAAAATTCCCATCCAGACAATAAAAGTTAGCACAATACTCGCAAATCCTGAATATACCAGAATCCTTGACCATGAACCGGTGATTTGAGTCAGTTCAATACGGGGAGACGCAGATGGGAAAACAGGCGGGGATACTGTTTGTACCAGTGAAGTCTGGCTTGGTGGATTGACAGGTTTACGATCGGCGATAAGTCCACCAAAACCGGTATTTTCCTTTGGGTCGAGTGCGGGAGTATCCTGGGAAGTATTTGCATTAATCCGGTTTTCTGTTGAAAAATTTGACGATGTGGTGGGCGGTGGACTGGGCTTTTTACGAATATTTGTGCCGCCAGTCCGTGGAGTGGGTGTGGGACTGCTGATATGGGCTGGCGTCGGGTTGGCAGTGTTAGCGGGTGTGGGATTGGCATTTGGGGATACGTTTGGCGTCGGATTTGGTGACGCGTGTGGAGTTGCTTGTGGCGTCGGATTTGCAGATGGTGGGGGTGTGGGTGGTGGTGTAGGTTGGGGTGTAGGAGCCGGCAGTCCGGTGAATATTTCTCCCCGGTAATTAGGGTCCAGGTATTTGGCTGCATCGGTCAGATGAAACGGAACGCTTTTGATAATCTCTGATACGTCAGAACCGCATGGATTTCCCTGATGCGGTTTGTCATGGGTGCCTTTTTCGTAAAATTTATTCCCCAAAATATACAGGCAGCGTGAGTCTTGGCTAACTTGTGTCCGGGTCTGACAGCTTTGAGAAAAAATAAAAATGTGAATTGCTCTGATGATAGCGACGTTGGCGACAAATAAGATCAAAAATATATGGAACCAGTACTTTGATAAAACTATTGCCTGTAGTAAAGGAGAGGCATGCTGTTTTTTGAGAGTCAACCGTTCCCCGGATACCCGTTTAACATAGCGTCTGTATATTTTAATTAAATTTTTGTTTAATTGCCTGAAGATTTGCATATGATTATGGTCGCGGGGCGATAATCATTCCGCCGATGATGTAATACAAAATTACTGCCCAAAACAATATCAAAACTACTAAGACAAATCTTTTGAATTTCATAACATTTGAAATTCTTCAGTATGTATATGTCTACCAGACATTCCCAATTTTCTTAACTGCTGTTTTAAACTATACATCATTTGGGGAGGTCCGCAAATAAAGATATCCTGGTTATCGAGCAGACTGGTGTCTTTGATGATTTGACCTGTCAGCCGGCCTTTTTGGTGGGTCGCCCAGAGAAAGACGCGTAGTCCTGGGTTGAGACCTGCGATACGGGTAAGTTCTTCCATATATGCAGCTTCAGCATTATCAGATACGGTATAGTAGAGGTCAACAGAAATTCTCGGGTTCAGGCTTCTGGCCATACTGACAAATGGGGTGATCCCGATACCGCCGGCGATCCAAACCTGTTTCTGATTGTGATGTACAAAATAAGAAAACCGGCCGAAAGGTCCCTCAACGCTCGCTTCTGATCCCAAAGGAACCGTTGCCAACTTGTTGGTATAATCACCCAATACTTTGGCTGCAAATATCAAATTTCCCCCTGGCGCGGAGCTTAATGAAAAAGGATGGACTTCGGATAGGGGCTGGGAGAAACTTACGAAAATGAATTGCCCGGGTAAATAATCAAACTTTTTTTGGGAGTTGGGAGTGAGGGAGATCTCCACAACATTGTCCCGCAATTTCCGCACGCTTGAGACTATATACGGAAAACGCCTGACAAAGAAACGACCAAGAACGGTGCGGAACAGGTAAGCTATGATTCCGATACCCATGAATGAAAACATATATATGCGCAGGAGCGGATCGCGTGAAATATCGCTGGGAATCAAAAATGCATGGATAGTACCCATAAAAAAAGCTATGCCTAAGAATTTGTGAGTCAGCAACCAGAGTTGATAAGGAAGATTGACATAAAATGTGATCACTAAAAGCGACATCATGAAAAGTAGGGCAGCCATGCCCATATTGATCGCAATGTCATCTCCCGGCAACAAAAACAGCGCAGCGCTTTTGACTGAATTGATAAGATAGGATCCGGAAAGAAACAGCGGATGAATTAA
>CAYHKY010000094.1:0-3927 GCA_964357355.1 uncultured Gammaproteobacteria bacterium
TCGGGATCCCGACCGTGGCGACGGTGCGCTGGACCGCCGATCAGGTGATGCGCCACATATACTTTGTTCATCCCGCCAAACCAATCCTCCAAAAATGAAATACGGGAACTCATGACGAAAGATATAGAAAACAACATGATGCCGATAAGTCCTGATATTTTACCGAGGCTGGTTAAACTGATTGCCGGATTCAAAAAACGGTAAGAGATCGGCTGGATCAAAAAATACCAACGAACCAGGGGTAAAAGAGTCAAGCCGATGATCACCGGCCAGCCGATTTTGCTTTTAAAATTAAACATGATTTTATAGCCTACATACTTGAACTCGTTCCGGCCATATACCCCTTCACCAGCTATGACGGGTATATTAGAACAGAAATTTCAGAATATAAGCGGCGTCCAATATGTTCGATTTGCTATCTTGCGGGCGGTAACGCGAGTCTTGCGTGCCTTTATAATTACCAATAAGCGAAATCAGATCCTGTACGCTAAATATCCCACTGCTGGGAGACGGACTTGGTGATATCCTTGGTGTGGGAGAGGGTGTGGGAGTTGGACTTACGACTGCATCAGCGATTGTGGCGATGTGGGTGGTAGGATTGGTGACGATAGAAACGGTGGTACATACATCAACTGGTGCACTAATCAATAGATAAGAAGATGTTGTACCTAGCCGATGAATACCGTTGTACGCTCCGTTTAAATCGGAAGTGGCATTATAAATAGAATTGTTTGCTATATTTTGACAGTCATTGCCGTGGTGATCGTTTAGGCTCCCGTTTCTGATTTTTTGGGTCGTACCGCTGGGATTATACGCTTTGTAACCGGTACCGTTATAGTATAAAAGGTAACACTTGGTGTCAGCAAATATTTGCTGCGCCGAAATGCAGGTACCTGCAGCCCGAGTCAAAAATTGCCAAGTGGCAAGAATGCCAATATTTGACAGAAACAGAATAAACACTATCTGGAAACCAAATTTAGAAAATATAAACGCCAATCCCTTTGTTGAACCAGGATTTTTTTTGCGTGATAAGACCCCCAGGATCGTTAATGTTGTGAGTAAGAGCGGGATACAAAATACGAGGAAACTTCTGATACCGTGATCAAGAGTAGAAAAATCCAGGCCAATTTCACCCAAAAGCAGACTCAACCAAAAAAATCCGCTGAGTGATCCCAAAAGAAAAATACCGACCCAATATCCGGCTAATTTGATTTCACGCATTCTATTAAATTTATAATAATCCGATACCTTAACTTTAAAGTAACACAAATGCACCGGTTAATCACGGATTAACATTTCAGTCAGGGCCTAACATTTGCCTTATCGCTTCTGCGGTTTTTTGGGAAAACAGCGTTTTGCCTTCATCTGAAGGATGGATGTGGTCTCCCGAATTGATATATTTGGGATTGCCGTCAGCGCCATAAAGGCTGGCATGGTATGCGTCAGCAAGCGGGTAGTGTTGGCTGCCAGCAAAGTTGACGATATTTTGTAAATACGCTTTTACCGTCTCGCACTCAGTTTGTTTTCTTCCGGGAGGCAAATTGGCAGATCCGTCTGTGTAAGTTTGGCAGTTGGGAGCAATTGAAGCAGCTAGAATGATACCTGTTTTGGGATCGTGTTTTTTAATCGTATCAATGATTTTAGCTAAGGTTGTCCACTGGCGGTCAAGCGAAGACTGGTCATTGTCCCAATGGTTGTAGGCAAAAGATTCGATGACGACGATATCCGGGTTTTGTGTAAGTAACGCGGGTTTTGTTTCACCTAAATAACTGTAACTATTGGTCAGCCTGGACAATCCGGATTCGATGTTGGTGGCCCCGGCGCCATAATTTAAAAGCGTAAATTGGGTTTTTTGAAAACGTTTGGCCAGTTCTTTTTTTAAATGCGGAAGATCAGGTCCCAGAGTGTCGATCATCGAGTCGCCGAGGAGAGCGATAGTTAGTTGCTTGCCCGCCGGAGAGGCAGGTGAGTTATGAGTTATGGGTTGTGAGTTGGTTTTCTGTGGAGATTCAGCAGAAGTTGATGAGCCGAGGACTGTTGATTGCTTGAAAGTTAGAAGTGAGTCGAACGCGGACCCGCGGGTTGGGTGGGCAGCGCTTCTTGCGGAAAAGTAAGCGGTCAGGTCGGGCGAGGAGTAAGCGGTTGAGGATGATTTAGAACTTCCAAGCGTGAGAAAATATATGCTTACAGCATTATAAGCAACCAGAGCGGAGATGAGAAATATCAGGAAGCGCATATATCCAGCATAAAGTAAACAAGGCACGGGAGTCAAAATATCACCGTTTCAATTTCTTTTGATACAGTATGATCCCACCTTTAAAGGTTACACCTTGCAAGGTCACTTGCAAGGCCAGTGTTGCGTACAGCAACAGAATATGTTATGTTTTTGACTGTTTGCCTCTTATTTCTGCCTCAAAATTCTTTTTATGGATTTGACTCACAAAACGTTGCTGGTGATAGCGCCGCATCCTGATGATGAAGTTTTAGGTTGTGGAGGACTTATCCAAAAAGTCAAACAGGCAGGAGGAAACGTATACGTGTTGTATTTGACTGTTGGCGATACGCAGGATTTTTCCAAAAAAGGCACCTCGACTGCAAAAGAACGGACGACGGAGATCGAAAAAGTGGTCCGGTTTCTGGGTGTTGATGGTTATGACATCGCCCACAACGGAGATCACCATCTCAAACTTGATGTCATGGGGCAGCACGCGGTGATGCAGACAATTGAACGAAAAAGTCCGGTATCTTTGGAGAAAGTGATGCCTGACATCGTCGCGTTTCCTTCGCTTCATTCATACAACCAAGATCACCAGCTGGTTGCACAAGCGACTCACGCAGCGTTAAGGCCCGCTGAGGCGGGGACCAAATATTTTGTGCCAACCGCGATAGCTTATGAAATGCCTGCGGATGAATGGTGTATACAAAACCGGCCCGTACCAAATACTTTTGTGCAATTAAACCAGGAAGAGATGCGTATAAAAACCCAGGCGATGAAATTGTATGTATCACAAATGCGCTCTTTTCCAAACCCGCGTTCGCTTATAACCATTGAGGCTCTTGCCAGACTCAGAGGCTCCCACACAGCTTTCGAATTTGCTGAAGGATTTGTTGGGTATAGAGTAATAATGTAGAAATAACCCAATAACCCAATTTCAAATGAAATGAATTAATTCATTAATGCATTAAATAATTTCATTGGGTTATTTGTATACCCGTCTTAGGCTGGTATGTCTGCCGAAGGTAGACTATAGCAGCTTAGAGGGGTATATGGCCGGAACAATTTCAAGTATGTAGGCTATATATTGGGTTATTGTAGCATTTAACTATGCGTTATACAGGAATTCAACCGCAATATTTCCCCCGGCTTCATTACTTCGCGCGAATTTTAAATACAGATGTATTTATGATTCGGGATGACGTGCAGTTTGTCAGAAAACACAAATATCCTAATGGGAAAAATGATAAGTCATATCAAGCTGATACTCCGATCAAACAAAGCACCGGGTTGCAGTTTCTTAGTGTGCCAATTGCGCACAATGGAGTAAATTCGATAAAAAACACACCTATTTCATATGCTATTGAGTGGCAGGATACACATCTCAAGACTTTGGAATTTGTTTACAGCAAAAGCCCTTACTATGAGCAGATATTTCTAGATTTGATGCATATCATTGAAATGTCGCCTACGACAATTGCAGAGCTTAATATCACGACAATTTGTTGGGCAATCCTCAGGCTTTTGGGAGAGCAAAAAATAACCAAAGAAGCGATGAATCTAGATTTTATGAATAAAAAGCTTGGAGCAAGACACCCTTTTCGCTTAAAAGAAATTAAACAGGCATCAAAAAGCCCAGCTTTAGAAAACCATCCTGAATATGGTCCCAATGAAAAAATTTTAGCCTTGATCAAAGAAGCGGGAGCAAATGA
>CAYHKY010000095.1:0-3808 GCA_964357355.1 uncultured Gammaproteobacteria bacterium
ATTCATGTTTAGGTCGTCAAATCAGCTATTATGTTGTTAAGGTGCGTAAGTCCTGCAGAGGATCCAAATTGAAGTCAATTTCTATAGGATAGGATTACATTCTAAATAATTGGTTTAGCCGTTTTTCATACTCCCCCATTACCCGCTCCCGCACGTCTTCCGGATGAAATTTCAGGCTGTAATTTCTGATTTTTTCTGTGGTACGGCGCCTGGCCATATAAATAAGCTGCACGCCCCGACACCATGATTCAACCGGAGCCAGAATTCTAAACCATATAAACTCGTGTGTAAAAACTATGCGGTGAGTCGCAAACGCGTGAGGCAAAAAACGTTTTACCCATTTGTTAGAATTCAAAAACAACGCATGAGTCTCATGCTTATCTATCAGCGGTTTTAGTTGGGCTATCTCGTGCGCGCTATAAAGGTCGCGCTCATTTGCGGGTAACGTAAGCTTGGTCGCATCCATATACATATTAAGACAAATCTTATTGCGATATTTAGTTTCCCCGGGTCTCCGTCTCAAATGCAAGAAATCAAGCAGTAGTGTGGTTAATAACCTGGTAATCCAAAGCATTCCCGGAGCGGTGATGACAAAAAAATCAATGTCATCTTCAATCGGGGCGTTTTGCATCGACAAAGCACCCGATATGCCAACGAAGTTAACACTGGGAATATGTGCAAGTAGCCGGGCGACTTTTTTGGCAATTCTCGCTTTGCCCAAGGCAATCCGTTCTCTTTGCTCACGCTTAACAACAAGTGCAGATCTTTTTGGTAACACATAATATTTTTTTTTGATCAGGATTTGCTTTTTATTTAGAAGGGATGCGAGTGAATTCCGAAATTTATGCAGATTTGTGGGTATTCCAATCAAATATTTCCACAATTCATTTTCCGTTAGCGGATAATCAAATATATCAGCGTAACTTAGAGTCGCAAAAATCGCTTTTTCAAGTGGAGTCATTTTAACATCAGGGCCGCCATCTTTGAACAACATTGGACAAACGACCGCTAACGGGCAGAGGGAGAATAACCAAAACTATTTAATACTTGTGTAAAACCTTGGGAGGCAGTTTCGAGAGCTGCTGCAACGCTCACTCCTTTTCCTAAACTATTGATCGCATCTTCCAGATATTTGATCATCCGGTCGTTGATGCCGTTATCAAAAGTGCGACTGGCTAAGAAAAAGCTTTGCGCGGTTTGCGCTTGTTTGATATATGCCCCGACATAAGGGTCATTAATAATGGTTTGAGCCAGGTCAACTCGGGAATACGGTTCGCCGAAAGGACGAAGTTTTGCCTGTTCGGTATACAAGGATACCATGGATTCACGGCTGGATAAAAATTTGAGGAATTCCCATGCCGCATCAGTTTGTTTACTTTTGCTAGCGACTCCCTCTACCCAATAAGACGCCCATGTCACAGTAGTACCGGGAAGTTGCGGCACCGGTATAACTTGAAATTTAAGATTGGGATTGATATCCCGAATTGTGAATACCTGCCAGGATGGGGCAAATATAAAAGCCACCCGGCCACTCGCAAACGCGGTAATTGAATTATCCAGAGTTTCGTTCCATACCCGGTTTGGTTCCTCGGCAAACAAGTGGTAAAAAGACAATGAATCTTGTGCTTCCTTACTTGTAGGCTTAGTTGCATCCGCGCCATTTTGCAACATCATTAAACCCACAATATCTGAATAATGCTCAACATTATTGGTAGTCCCTAAAGCAGCTCCTGAAGTAACGATCTCTCCCGCTTCATTTCTGACCGTAAGAGCCAAAGCCGCTGCCCGGAATTCCTCCCATGTTGTAGGCGGTAAAATTCCTCCCGCACGCAGTAAATCTTCATTATAGTAAAGCCCCAACCCTTCAATCATCAAAGGTACTCCGTAAACTTTACCGCTAACAATCAAATCTTTGGCAGCCACAGGATAAAAAGTAGTTTGAAATTCTGCAGCTTGATACCCGGTTGCACCGGCTGCAGCAAGATCATTTTTTAACATCGGTAACCAACTGGCGTGAAAACGGAATATATCCGGTCCATCGCCCCGCTCAATTGCAGCCTGAAGCCGCTCGCGGTACTGTTTGGGGCTTTGTTTACTGTAAGAGATTTCAACATTCGGGTGAGTCTGTTTATACTTGGCGATGAGCGAAGTAAGCACCTGCTCGTTTTCCCACAATCCCCAATAGGTCAAAACGGTTGGTTGGTTGCGCGTCAACAGTTGGCCCACTACTTTGAATCCCACTACGCCCAATACGATGAGCGCGACAATTAGAATGATGATCCCCAACAATCGCTTGACAATTCCGCTACTGTTTTTAGGCGGAGGAGGTTCGGGAGCAGGCACGACAAACGGATTATCAGGCGGAATTGGAGGTGAAATTCCTTCAGGTATACCGGAAACAACAGGCGCATTGTCCGGTGGAAATGGTTCTTGGGGAACAGTGGAAACAACTCCTCCCGGAGATTGAGGTGTCTGGGGGGGTACTGGATTAAAAGGTTCTGGCACCGAGGGTGACAAAGGATCGCCCGCCTGAGAAGGTACAGGCGGAGATTGGACCGGCGAAACATTCGGCTCTGCAGGATAAGCACCTGCAAATGAGAATGAATCATCTGATTGTTTTTTTGGCAGTGTATCCACTGTATAGTATGATACCCTGCTTACCTATATTTACGCAAGAGTTACTGCACCATTAGGCTGAATTTAGATATAATAAAAGACGTATACCCGTCTTACGCTGGTTTGTCCCGATTTAATCGGGACTAAAGCAGCTTAGAGGGGTATATGGCCGCCTGCCTGCCGGCGAGGCAGGGAACAAATTCAAGTATGTAGGCTATATGCAAAAAAGACGACCTGAAACTAAAACAGGCAAAAAAAACCTCCATCTTTGGGGAGCCATCAAACACGCTTCTTTTTTCATAATCGGTGGTGCGATAGGTTTAATAATTGTTATTGCTTGCGGAAGTCTTTGGTTTGAACGCACATTTAAAAACAGAGTGTATCCTGGAATTATGGCTGGAACAACTGATTTTTCCGGTGCCACCCAAAATGAAGTGACATCTTATTGGTTGATGCGAAATGCGGCGTTCGCCAATTTGGCGTTTACATTTGTACACGAAGATCAAGTGGCTACTTTGTCAGGTACACAACTTGAACTTGGTTACGACGCCACTCTTTCAGCCACTCAAACATATATCATAGGTCGTTCGAACAATGTGCTGACCGACACATATCACAAACTATTAGCTCTCATTTCAAGCATTTCACTTAAACCATATTTCACCTGGAACCAATCAGCACTTGACGAAACGCTTGATATGTTTGCTCGCAACATAGACACGCCACCGGAAAATGCCTTATTTGAATTTTCAGGCGGCAGGGTAAACGCCTTTAAACCCAGCAAGGATGGCAAACTTTTTGACCGGGCATCTTTGATTCGGCTTTTTGCCGATGACCTTAAACATATTGCTGAGGGAGAAACGAGAGCTATTCATTTTTCATATGAAATACCCGTATCTCCTCAAACGCCCCGCATTTCCACAGATCAGGCAAACTCTTTTGGCATAACCGAACTTATCGGCCGGGGCGAATCGTTTTTCCGCGGTTCTATTCCTGGAAGAATTCACAACGTAACTCTAGCAGCATCCCGTATAAACGGGATACTCATTCCACCCCACGAAATATTTTCTTTCAACTTGGCTCTGGGTGATATTTCCGCGGCCACCGGTTACAAACAGGCTTATGTGATCAAAGAAGGCCGTACTGTCTTGGATGACGGCGGAGGCGTGTGCCAAGTGTCCACAACTCTTTT
>CAYHKY010000096.1:0-3752 GCA_964357355.1 uncultured Gammaproteobacteria bacterium
AAAAGTGTGATCAACCAAAATAACAGAACTAGTGTGTTTCGTACATATACCTGCTTAACTCGACCTAGAAAATTCAGGATACTCCAACTGGCATTAGTTGCCAAAAGTATTCCTCCTAAAACTATGGGGTAAAAATAACGGGGATAAAAAATGACTGCCACTTTTGCTTCAAAAATCAACAGCCCTATACTCCAAATTCCCACTATCAGAATCTGGCTTATGCGCTGCTTTTTGACTGATGTTACGAGTTCTTTGACCAACCCCATAAACATAAGTAATAAAAAAGGCCAGGTGAAATAACTAATCAGCCAAAGCTTCATCCTAAGAAGGTTTAATTTGATATTTGCACTTCCCAAAGGCGCTGAAGTTTTGCTGATTGCAACCTTCAGCACCTCATCCCAACCTCCAAGAGCTATGAACCAAATCATGAACGGGATAACTACAACGGTGATCAAAGCAAAAAAAAGCTGCCTTTTATTTTTCCAATGCAGGCCAACTGCCAAAGGCAACCCCAACCATCCTGTCTGTTTGGTTAAAATAGCGAGTGGTAATCCTGCAGCCGGCCAAAATAAAGAAAGCGCAATCCATCCTGTCAATGTAGTTTCAAACAACAACGTCCTGTCATAAAAAAAGGTGAAGGGTAACAATAGTGTTAACCCAAACGCTAACCATTTTGCCTGAGGGTGAATCCATTTGCCCGCGGCTCGGCCCAATAGAAGTGCGGTTATCAGACCGAAAATAATACTCACTCCGCGTCCGGAAACAACTGGGTCTACCGGAAATATTTGAGAAAGGGCTACCATCCATACAAATACAGGTTGAGTAGTTGACACAACCATCCCCAATAATTTACCGGTTTGCCAAACTTCTTGCGCCCGCACAATCACATACGCTTCATCGGAAAAAAGAGGCAACAAATGAAGATTGTAAAGCCTTGAAAAAAGAAAAATAGCGCTCAGTACGATCCATATAACTGGTTGATATTTATCATTCATGAAACAGGTTCAATTAAGTATCGTCCGATTAAAGCTAAACTTTCTTTTACAGTTCTCGGTACATTCATTTTGCTTTTCCCTTTCTTTTGATCATATCTAAGAATCATCGGCACTTCAGTGCATAACGGATCAAATCGCCTCAATTTAAGAAGGATATCTACCATACAAGCAAACCCTTTTTCAGAGACAAATTGATCTTTATAAGTGGAAATTCCTTGCTGGATTATTTCCATTCGATATGCCCGATACCCGCAAGTATAGTCTCTCACTCCTTGAATGGGAAAAAGCAGTCTAAAAATAATACTTGCCGCCCGGCTCAAAAAACGGCGGACCACAGGTACTCCTCGAATTCGGGCACCGGTCACGAACCGTGATGAAATCACGATATCATGCCCTTCATAAATGAGTCGTACCATTCTCAGAATCAATCCTGGCAGATGGGTATTATCCGCATCCATAGTGATTAGTATGTCATTTTCTTTGCTTCTTTTTATAGCTATGCGAAACCCGGTGTTGATAGCCTCTGCCAAACCGAAATTTTTTATTTGGCTGATGAGTCTGACATGAGGATCTTTTTTTGCATAGTTTTTAACAATCTGTGCGGTATTATCAGTTGAACCATCATCAACAACATATACGTTATACTCAAGTCTTTCACGTTTAAACGTCTCAGAAAGCCTGAATAGAAGTCTGTTTAGTGAAACTGCTTCGTTATAGGCAGGCAAAACTACTTGAATCATACCGCTCTCCGCTTTTTCATTGAAAAAAGTACTGCTTGTCCCCACGCAGACAAAGAAGGTGAAGCAAAATGGACATATCCCATTAACGGCGCATTATAACGCAATATCCCATATGTGCCTATTATTTCAAACTGTTCACTTAGTTTGTCTCTCCAAAAATGGCGGGAACGTTTGTGGACATGCGTCACATCAGTATCTAATAATCCCCCAATTCGTCCGAATATACCATCGTACACAGGTACTACGCAAATAAATCGGCCGTTTTTTGCTAAGAGAGATGAAACTCTATACAAAGCAGAGTCTAATTCCGAAATATGTTCCAACACATCAAATGCGGTAATTATGTGAAATTTAATATTTGTCTTAAAACGCTTAACCGTAGTCACCCAAAATTTGGTTCTATGAGTATGCTGTCTGGCGTATGTAATTGCATAATCTCCAGCATCTATGCCATAAGTCGCAATCATTTTATCTACTTCAAGCGTCTTCAAAAATCCTCCATATCCGCAACCGATATCAAGAAGCTTGATATGTTTTTGTAATTCGGGCAGTGATTCAATGATAACCCTACGGTAAAAATCAAGTTTTTGAAGCGGATTTTTTATATCCGTCCCGCCGTAATATTTGTCAAAGTAGTTTTTAGGAAAAGTATTCATGAATAATATTGGCGATCCGCTCACCTGCTTTTCCATCCCCATAAGGATTTTCGCCTCCGGGTTTCTTCCACTTCTGAAAATGCAGAAAGGCGGAAAATATCTTGTCCCTATCAGAACCTGCTACCACGGACCAACCGCTGGCAAGGCCTTCTACTCGCTCGGTTTTTTCTCTAACGACGATCACCCCAATACCAAATGCCGGCGCCTCTTCCTGTAATCCACCAGAATCAGTAATGACTAAATGTGCTTCCTCCAAAAGTGCCATAAAAGTCAAATAAACAGGAGGTTTGACAACCATAAACCCGTCTCTCTTTCCCAAATAATTAGCTACGATAGGATAAATTTGCCTACTTGGATGTGCCGGAAATATGAACAGGTAATCCGGATGCATGGACGCAAGTGTAATTAGCGCATTTAATACCTCTTTTAGAGGTCTCCCATAATTTTCCCGGCGATGCAGCTCAACTATAACCAACTTACGCAAACCTCTTTTATTAAGTGAAGGCAAATCTCTTTTTAACAGATCCTGTTTCTCTTTTTTGGTTAAACTGCTCCTTACCTTTTTGAGTGCATCAACAACGGTATTTCCTACCAAATGAATCTTTGCCTTACTGATTCCCTCATTTACTAAATTTTCTCTGTTTGTACTGGTTGGTACAAAACACAAAGTTGCGATTCGTGAAATCATTTGCCTGTACCCTTCTTCAGGAAAAGGCTGGTTAATATCATAAGTCCTCAACCCTGCTTCCACATAAAAAATAGGCAGATGGTAGTGAAACGCCGCCAGCGCAGCATAATAAGTCGAAGCTGCATCCCCTTGAACCAATACCCCATCTGGATTAATCTTTGCAAAGGTTTTTGAAAAAGCAGTTAAAAGGCTCCCGCCCAACTTTGATAAGTCGTCTGATTTGCCAATCTGCTTTCTAATCTGAAGATCATGGTGTTTGGTTAAATGAAACACCTGGTCTAATCCAGCAAGCAACTCTTCGTGTTGACCTGAGCAGATAAGTTGTGCCCGGGGAGTTAAAACTTTTTTCAAGGCAAGGATAACGGGTGCGATTTTGATAAATTCAGGCCTGGTTCCGTAACAACAAACTATTGTTTTCACTTCGTCTCGCAAATCAGATTAATCAGTAAACTCTTGAACAAACATCTTACCATAGATACCTCCGTCAATTACTCCAATACCAGACCTACCGAAATTGGAATTTAATATATTTTCCCGGTGACCTTGACTGTCCATCAAACCTTGATGGGCAATCGTGACATTTGGAGCAAGAGCCAAATTCTCCCCGGCAGCTACATATGATATCCCTTCATTTTCCATCCGGTCAAATGGCGACTCGCCCTCAGGATTATAG
>CAYHKY010000097.1:0-3691 GCA_964357355.1 uncultured Gammaproteobacteria bacterium
CGGTTATTGCGGTCAGTATCACTTTTGGTTTTTTCCTGATAAGCGCGATTCCCAACAATGCTGCGATAAACGCCAAATAACTTCCCCGTGAATAAGTAAGCAGCAATGCCAATATGCATACTCCTGATGCTATAAATATAAAAATATTCCTTTGCGTTTTTTTGGGCCTGAACATCTTTAAACTCAGAATAAGTGTCGCTACCAGTAATATGCCTGTGAAATTAGGGTCAAGTAAAGTCGAAAAGACACGGAATTCATGCGGATCCCAACCAAGATAGGCTAAATTTCGCAAATTTGGATAAAGAAAATACTGGACTATTCCAAAAAAACCAATTAATATTCCGCTGAACCACAATCCTTCAAGCGCCCATTTTTTTAAAACTTTTGTATATGCAATTATCATTGTCAACAAACTATACGCTATAAATCTCCACAAGTAGAGTGAAGCGGTTGCCAATTCAGTTTGCGAAAAGCTACCCATTTGCAGCAAGAGCGATATAAAAGCAACACAGATAAAAGGTCCGAAGATATATAAATATTGACGCAGAGCTTGTAAGCGGTCACGTGATTCCCAAAAAAAATACCCTACAGCCAATACCACAGTCATATCAATAAACGTTACTCTAACGCCATTTTCAAATGAAACAGAACTTACGTTCCCACCAATAAATGCCACGAGAAGTAAACTGAAAAGAATTGTTAAAATCATTATTTTTGACTCTTTTGTAGCATATACAGTTTCGCCCGGGTTAAAAATGAATGGAAACTCATCATAACTGCCATAACGAGTCCGGGAAAACCGTCCAAAAAACCCCGCTTAACTATAAAATTTACGAAAAATTTGGCCTGGGGATAAATTAATATTTTAAAATACCCGGATCTGCCTCCCTGTACATGAAACTCCTGAGCGTCGAGAGTCGTCCAACGATTGATGCGGGAAAGAAACTCAGACACAGTCGGATGAGGAAAGTGCAGAAGTGAAGCTTCTAGCTCACCTATCTCGCCTTTGATGTCCCACACTTCATGTACCCGGCGCCGCCAATTTCCGGCGGATTTTCTGCCTAATTTTAATAATTTCACCCCGGCCGTCTCGCCATAACGCAGCGTTTTACCCAAAAAATAATCCTTCCTTTTTACTAAGTAGCCGGATTTGTGCTTATTAGTGATTGCTTCCCTGATTTCTTGACTTAATTCTGGTGGTATTTCTTCATCGGCATCCAAGAAAAATACCCATTCATTTCTTGCCAACTCAAGTCCTAGGTTTCTCAAACTAGCAAAATCATTTACATGTGGGGTGTTTACTATGCGTAACCTATTTGCGGAACAAATTTTTTTGGCGATTGCAATCGTGTCGTCGGTTGAACAATCCAGCAAAATTACCTCATCCGCCCATCCAACTGAGGATAGACTTCGGCTTATATTGTCGGCCTCGTTTTTAGTCAAGACAATGATGCTAAGATCTGAATTCATAGTTGTTTTGATTCATCCGCTTTTTTTTCGGTGCGGAGTATTTTATATATAGTTAAAAGAACATCCCGGGCAAACCTCCTGTTAGTAAATTTTTTCGCCTGGGTAAGACTATGCCGGGAAAGTTTTTTACGCAAAGTTGGATCATCAAAAATCCGCTGCATAGATTTTGCCAACATACCTGAATCATCTGCATTGATCATAATGCCGGCATTACCTACAACCTCAGGCATTGATGAATTGTTGGCTGTAATAACAGGACACCCGCAACTCATCGCTTCCAGAAGTGGAAGTCCAAAACCTTCACTCAAAGCTGGCGACACAAATGCCAATGCTCCACGCATATACTTTGGTAAATCTTTTCGACTCACATACCCCTTAAAAGACAGGAATTTTTCAACTCCTGTGTGTTTAATAGACTCCCCTATATGCGGATCTGCATCTTTTTTACTCCCAATGAGAACCAGTCTACAACGCCCGCCGGTACTTGCGTTAACACTTGCAAAAGCTTCGATTATCCTAGCTACGTTTTTCGTTTTCTTCATAGCGCCTACATATAGAAAGTAAGGAATTGTATCAACATATTTGGTCCCATGAGCAGTGAAAATACTCTCTACCCCCGGAAAACTCACCGTCACGCTCCGATACCCCAGTTGGTATTTTTTTTGAATATCTGTTTTACTAGCTTCAGAAGTGGTAATGATATGTTTACTTCTCCTAACCAGCGTATCAGTATTTTGCTGTAATCTGCGGCTATTTGAATAGGCGGTTTTGTACTTTATAAAGGCCAGATCGTATACAAAGCCGAGGGTGGGTGGTGCAAACGGTGGAATTGCCTGGGCAAGCGCCAAAAAAATTTGCGGTTTTGTAAACCACAAATGCAGTGGTAACCACAAACTTTTGTATCCCAAGAATTGAGGTAAAACCACATTTCGCATCGACTTCCCGAAACTTCTCATGAGTTCCTGAGGGATTGGAGCAAAACTATAGAGAAGATAAAGATTGCGTTTGTCTATCCGCGCGAGTTCTGTAAGTAAGTTTATTGTCACCGTATGAATTCCGCCAAGCTGTTCTTTGTTTTGTTGCGAGAGCGAACCGCAATCGACTGCTATGGTAAGTATTGGATTTGGTTTGCGTCCGACTTTTGTCATAAAATTCTAAATTTACTTTCCCGCCGGCAGAAGCTATGCTGGGGTTGGCGCAGAAAATCTTCTCAGAAAATAATCTTTGATTCCCTCGATTGCTTCACCATCGCCTTTTTTAAAGTGATCCAAAAGAGTTTTGGGTAATCTGATAGTTTCCCGTAATTGTACGCCAAATGGGGCATTACGTTCAACAAATAACAAGTGATTACGGGCTAAATAGTAATTTTTTAGATTTCTATTCTTTTTTAAAGAATTCAGACTTTTATGTTTGTTTTCGCTGGTTTCAAAATGAATAATTTTTGCATCCGGAACTATATATGAAGGAAATCCGAGAAGTGAAGCCATTCGGCAAAATTCCACATCCTCATAGTATAAAAAATATGGTTCATAAAATTTGATTCCGGTATCAAAAACTTTCCGCGGTATCAACATACAGGTTCCGGAAATGAAATCTACTTTACTATTTTGGTCAAATTGCCCAACATCCTTTTCTCCTAAACCTACCAACCCGGCAGTATAACGCTTTTTATCTAACACGCCTCCTACCGACCACAAAACTTTTTCGTCTTTATTTTCCACAGTGTGAGATTCCGCTTGATATATTTTTGGTCCTAAGATTCTTGATTGAACATGGGCTTCCGCGTGAAAAAGCAGTTTTTTCAGGCAATCTTTTTCCAAAATAGTATCCGGGTTAAGAACTAACACATAGTCTGTGCCATGTTTTAAGGCAATTCTTATGCCAATATTATTACCGCCTCCGTAACCGGTATTTTGCGCAAGTTTTATGATTTCGATTTGTGGAAAACTCTGACTAACTTTGGCAACAGTCTGATCTTGAGACGCATTATCAACAATGATGATTTTGGATATCTTTTGAGTCATCAAAGACGCTAAACATGACTCGATAACATGCTCACTATTATAAGAAACTATTACTACACATATTTGCATAAGTAAGACTTATTATATGCTATACCCGTCTTACGCTGGTTTGTCCCGCCAAGCATTAAAATTATGAAGATATAGGCGGGATCAAAGCAGCTTAGAGGGGTATATGGCCGGAACAAATTCAAGTATGT
>CAYHKY010000098.1:0-3578 GCA_964357355.1 uncultured Gammaproteobacteria bacterium
CCGGCCATATACCCCTCTAAGCTGCTTTGATCCCGCCTTCATCTTTATAATGATAGTGCTTGGCGGGACAAACCAGCGTAAGACGGGTATAGAAACAAGTTATTTCAGACCAAGTAACATTTCTTTGAGACTTTTAGGACCCGAGTCATCCTGAGGAATATTGGCTTTTTTAGCTTTTTTCCGAGCTATTATAGGAGCTTGTATTTTGGCTTTTTCAACGCGTTTCATGAAGCGGTCTACATTTCCCACCGTATCGGCAAAGCGTTGTGAACCTGTATAAAACGGGTGGCACTTACTGCAGATTTCTACCCTGATTTCTTCTTTTGTTGAGCCGACCGTAAATGTATTACCGCAAGCACAGACAACTGTAGCTTCATCAAACCATTTGGGGTGAATTGCTGTTTTCATATTCGTACGGCTATTATAGGTGATTTAAAGCTTGGATTCAACTCGTGCTAAACATGGAGCTGGTGGATAGGATGCCAGGGAAGATGGCCTTCAGCGACGAAGATTCCGGCAAAGACAAAAAGTGAACCCAATATGAATAGGGGAGTTACTATTTCACCTAAAAGCGGTATGGCGATAATTGTAGCTATAACCGGATCGATATAAGTGAATATTCCCACTTCCGCAGCTTCGAGGCGTTTGACTGACCATTGGTAAAGGGTGTAAGCAAGAGTGGAAGAAAGAATGATACCAAACAGGAGTCCGGTTACTGATCGCTCGTCAATTACAGGAAGACCAACTGAGATTGTTTCCTTCAGGAAAAAAGGAAAAAAGCTTACAGCTCCCAGAAGAAACGACCAAAAAGTTAGTGTCAGTGCGGAGTATCTACGAGCCAGGTCCTTAGCATGGATAGTGTGGGCAACAGCGCCAACAGTGGCTAATAAGAAAAAAAGATTTCCCAGGACCGCCGATATATCAAAACCTTCTTCAAGTAAAGGTCTGGCTATTATTACAAGCACGCCCAGAAGACTTATCAATGTTCCCAAAAGCATTTTTGGCTTGGGGCGTTCCTTAAGAAAAAAAATAGATGCAATGATGAGGATAATCGGCCCAGATGAAGCAATGATTGGCGCATTGATCGATGGTGCGTGTTTTAGCCCCAGGAAAAAAAATGTGATATTGATAGTAATCCCACTTGCTGTTAGTAACACCAGTTTCAACCAGTCCGGCCTTTGAATCGTCAGGTCGCGCTTAATGACAAGCGGTAAAAGTAATATGCTTGCGCCAAAGAAGCGTAAATAAGCTAGTGTAAATAGGGAAATAGATTCAAGCGACCACTTAAAAATCGGAGAAGCAGCTCCCCAGATGAGATTGGCGATAATTAGTGCCAAAATTGCAGCCTGTTTTGATTTGAGATGTCTTATCCAATCCATAAGGCAGGAAGGTTCCTTCGTCATTCCCGTGAAAACGGGAATCTATTTCAATAATTTCTTAACTATATCTTCAATAGTCATTAACTCCTGTGTTTTCCGTTTCATATTTTTCAGTAAAACTTTATTTTGTTTAACTTCATTTTCTCCGACAATCACTACATACGGGATGCCTTTCCGGTCGGCGTATTTGAGTTGTTTGTCGAGTTTGCTATCCGGATCGGGATAAAGCTCTGTATTGATTTTGGCATCCCGTAGCTTTCCGGAAAGGTTGACCATTTTTTCAGTAAGCTCCGGTTTGAAAATAGCAATTAAAACTTGAGTCTGAGTGTTGAAATCTGGTACCAGTCCGAATTTTTGGGCTGCCTCAAGAGTTCTGTCAAATCCTAACCCAAAACCAGTCCCTGGGATGCGTACGCCGGAAATTGTTTCAATCAATTTGTCAAACCGTTCACCACCCAAGACTGATCCGCCATCAAATCCGGGAATTTCCACTTCCCAAATGGGTCCGGTTGAGTATGAAAAAGAACGGGCGATGGTCGGGTCAAAACGGTACCAATTTTTGGGAAAACCTAAGTTTTTGAGGTAATCAAGTATTATTTCAATAGTTTTATTGGGTCGTAAATTCGTGATCGTTTCCAAATATCCTTCTGCCAGAGTCTTTTCAATGCCTTTTTTTTGCATTTCCGCAAGTACTCCGGCTGTACCGATTTTTTTAAGCTTGTCGATTACCACTATTGCCTCATACGGAAAATCTTTGAGTAATGCGCGGTCATTAATCAATACCCGTGCTTCCCCAAACCCGATTGACTTATAAATATCCAGTGATAGGGCGATCATTTCCGCATCTGCGAGTGGGGAATCAACACCAAAAATATCTGCATCACACTGCAAGAATTCACGATATCTGCCTTTTTGCGGATTTTCTGCCCTAAATGCCGGCTGGATTTGATATCTTTTGAATGGGAAAGTTAATTCATTTCGGTATTGCCCCACCACACGACATGCAGGCACAGTTTGGTCATATCGTAAAGCTACATCCCTGCCACCCGGATCCTTGAATTTGAAAAACAACTTTTCATCCTCGCCGATTTGCCCGGCAAAAAGCTCCAATGGTTCAAGTGTCGGTGTTTCCAAAGGATCATAACCCCACCTTTCAAACACATCGATAATCTTATTTTTCAGCCATTGCCTTTTTAATGCATCTTCAGGCAAAAAATCCCGAAAGCCTTTTAACGTTTGTAATTTGTTCATAAAAATCTCCTTAAAGCTTAGCAATTCTATAATTCTAATACAATGGTCCGCTTCCGCCGGCAGCGCGCATACCGGCGGAAAGATTAGGCCAATATTAATTAGAGTCCAAACTTTTTTTTCAAAGGACTTGAGTCAGCATAATTATTTGAACTCAGAACAAAGACTTTACCGTTTTGCAAAAGAGTTTGTAATTTCGGCGCATCGGACTTATAAATAATAGCTAGTCCTGTCTCTACAGACCAAACAAGATCATCAGATTCAAATACAACTAATTTAGGATAGACTAGTTGCACAATATCGTCAGGTTCAGTTATATCAAGCACTAGTTGCGATCTAAAAATATTTACCGGTATTGGACTATCACTTAAATCAGTAGTCTTTCCTTGTAACTGCGCTGTAATTTGTATTGCTTGGGCGACCCTTCGCCCAATTTCAGGCATCAATCGTTCGTATGATTCAATTTGCAGCCTTCTTCTATAAGTTCGCAGTAATTTGGCATACGCTCTATAGAAAGCACTTGTTGAACCGTCGAGCCTGATTTCCGGAATCAGCATGGTTCCTGTATCTCTACCTTCCTGATCCGAACGCAATCTGTCAAATGCTTGAGAAACTCCCGGAATAATAATTTCCTTAGCCATATACATCACCTCCTTTCAATGGGATATTTAAACCACAAAAAAACCCGCCTGTATTGGCGGGTAAATTTATCTGTCAATAAAAACGTATTTACCCGCCAGCATTTCGGATGTGATGATGGTTTAGTTTTAAGACTTCATCCAGTTTTTTTAAAAAAATGCGGTTGGTTTGCCTGTCTTTTAAGGAAATCCGAAATCCCTCCTCGGGCATATCAGGAAAAAATGTACCGTTAATTACTGAAACTCCGCATTTTTCAAGTTCAAAAACAATATTTGTGGCAAAAACCAATTCTTCGGTCATGTAATTTTTCTC
>CAYHKY010000099.1:0-3533 GCA_964357355.1 uncultured Gammaproteobacteria bacterium
GATCTCTCCTAAAATATAGGTAATCAACCCTATTGTACCAAATAAATAAGCTGGTTTGGTTCCATAATTGTATAAAAATTTAAGCGTTATTAGATCAATAATCAATTTAAAGATTCGCTCATATCCATAATTTGAACTTCCAAACTTTCTTGGCCGATGATGCACAGGAATTTCTATATATTTGGGACGGTGAAGATACGTAATGACGGACATGATGCGATGTGTTTCACCATAAAAGTGAAGGTTATTCAAGAAACTTTTGCGGAATGCCTTTAATGAACAACCCACATCATGAAGCGGAATTCTGAAAAGAACCCGGATTAACCAATTTGCAATTTGGGAGGATATATTTCGGTCAAATCCGTCTTTTCTGCTTCTGCGCCAGCCATACACTGCATCATAGCCTGAATTAAGATAGGCTAACATTTTAGGTAAATCATGCGGGTCGTTTTGTAAATCTCCGTCAAGAAAAGAAATCCATTTTCCCTCAGCGATATGAATTCCAGCCATAATTGCCGCTGTTTGACCGAAATTCCTTTTAAGCATTATTAGCCTTACTTTCACATGGGAAGAAATAACTTTTTTCACACCAGTCTCCAATACTTCAATTGATCGGTCAGTACTTCCATCATCTACATATATTATTTCTGATGAGAATGACAATTTAGAAAGGACATCAATAAGTTCTTGATGTAACCTGGTTAAATTAAGTTGCTCATTAATAAATGGAACTACTATCGAAAGTTGGATTTTTTTCATATTTTGTAAATGGTCACTTTCTCGTTTTCGAATACTTTATTTTCAACCCCTACTGGAAGTAGATAATGGGTTTTTTCAAAGGATCCCCAGTATAGATAATCCAGTTTGAAATCCTTCACTATTTCCGCCAATGAAGTTTCGGAAGTATTCTTATATTCCAAAATAAATTGCTCTAATTCCTTGTTTGCAAAGCCATATCCTCCAATATTTTCTCCTTGCTTCACAAAGTACATAAACCCTCCTTTTGTTTCTAACTCTTCAGATGTCGGTCGCCATCTACCTCCCTTAGTCGGTGAATATCCTACTACAGATGCAAGTTGAGAAGGATCAGCTTTAATTGCTTTATATGCTAAACGCAAACGTTCTTTTATCTCACTCGTTGGTGCAAATGTAAGCATACCGTAAGGAAGAAACATGTAGGTATTTGCAAACGCAGGAAGTTGAAAATTAGTTTCGATACTATAACTCAAAACCACATCATTATTATTTGCGTTATCATCCAACCACTTATAGGCTTCAAGCACATAAGGCGATATTGTAAACGCAGAAATACTCGTTTTTGAATAATACCAAGCATGTATAAACGAAACACTAAAAAGTAAAAGAATCATTGAGATCGCGAATCTTTTTTTTAAGTGTAACTTCGCTGGAAACCGGTCAATAAATAATATGTAAATAAAGTAAATTTGAGACATTCTAAGGATGGGTACTATGACTCGAGTAACTATATGATCTGTTTGAACAGGAAATATGAACAAGAAAAATATCGAAATACCTAACAATATGGACAGAATATGGAAAGATTTTTTTGAATTTGATCGCAATGTATAAACGGTAAATATGATAAAAGTCAGTACGGCAGTTGGCGGAACATACGGCCATTTTGTTTCTCTACCCCAACGCATGCTTAATTCTACGGCCTGAGGAAGTTGACTAAATCGATACAATTCTACAAGATAAGGTGAGCACAACACCAAGAGACAAAGACCTAAAATAAATAGCTCCTTCAGGAAAATATTACCTTTTATTACCGCTTGAAGTAAGAAAAACATCGAGGCTACCATAAGAAAAATACTGTAGAAAGGGTATGAGTATACCAACATCACTATTGAAATCAGCAGGCCTATTCGAAAACGAAATTGAGGCTGTTGAAAATTTATAATCAGACAATAAAGGCCAAGGAAGAAAAAAATCGAACTGAACTCAGGATTTTCTAACCGAGAATAGAATGGCGGGCTATATATCTGAGATAGGTAACTAACAATAGGAGTTACAGAAAAACTTGTTAACATTTGCAAAAGAGGTGTGATGAACCCAACTATTTGATCTTCAAGTAGAATTATTAACGCTCCTAAAACTGCCCAAAAATCATCTTTTAATAACACCTTCATCAATCCATAAAGTGTTAGGAAAATAATCGGTGGAAAAATAAAGTCAGCCACAATAAAGGAGTTTTGCACAGAGCCTATCAACTTAGCAAATAACCCAAGGAGGTAAGTTGAAAATGGAAAAAAAACATATGGGCTATATCTGTACTCGTAGGTATAAGCATCCGAAACCGGTAGACCTGTTGAAAATACTTTTTTAATTCTAACTGCGTAATGATTTTCATCGAATGAATATGGAGTTACTCCTGCTACAACAGTACTTATGTAGGGAGAAATAGATAACATGCCAACTAAGTGAGGTAACCCAAAAAGGATGCTAATTGAAATAATAATTATTAATTTGCTCAGTCTTGACATGCGGCTATGATACAATTTTAGTTATTATAGTCAACCGTATGGAAAAAATTCGATACAAACAAATGCACCGTTTTGAATATATTCACTGGTGGTATCGAGGAAGACAATTATTGCTAAAACGTATCCTTTCAAAATTGAAACTGCCTGACCAAGCAAAACTATTAGATGTCGGTTGTGGAACAGGAGCAACGCTTTCGACTCTTTCCTTATTCGGATCTGCATACGGAATTGATATAGAACCATCTGCCGTACTTTATTGTCGTAAACGATTTACTCATGTAGCTGTTGCAAGCGCCACAAAAATTCCTCATAAAACGTCAACTTTTGACGCAGTTTGCGCCCTTGATGTGCTAGAACATATCGAAGACGAAGAAAAAACCCTGAAAGAATTTTATAGAGTACTCAAGCCGAATGGAGTACTAATTTTGTTTGTTCCTGCTTTTTCGATACTTTGGGGAGATCTTGATATACATTCGCATCACCTCAGACGCTATTCCAAGAAAAATTTAATGCATATTATTAAAAGTGACATGTTTAATATTCGTGCTGTTTCTTATTTTAACTACATACTTTTTTTACCAATTTTAATTATTCGTTGTATACAGAGATTTCGACTTATTTTGGGTGAATGGGGAGTATATCCTGTAGTAAAATCACGGTTTGTGAACAGTTGGTTAACTTGGATATTTAAACTTGATATAATTTCAATTGAGAATATTTCACCGCCATTTGGAGTATCACTTATGCTTACTGCACAAAAAAGAAGTGCAATCATTAATCATTCCACATAGATGTTCCTATGATATACTTTCAACCATGAAACCGGCAATTGAAGGCGGAAAACCTATTCGTAAAGAATTCCTTGTCTTCGGTAAACCAAAAATTTCCAGTAAAGAATTAAATGAAGTTATTGATACTATCAAAAGCGGTTGGCTTGGAACAGGACCAAAGACTCATCAATTTGAAGAGGCATTTAAACGTTTTGTAGGTTGTAAATTTGCCATTGCACTCAACTCTTGTACTGCCGGA
>CAYHKY010000100.1:0-3521 GCA_964357355.1 uncultured Gammaproteobacteria bacterium
GCGCTCACATTGCGAGCCGAGCGGAGCGAGGCGAGCTAACACGATTCTTTGAAATGCGTTCGAATTTGTTCAAAAACGTTCACCATTTTGGAAATCGCAGGCTTAATAGCATAACTGTGTTGGTAAAAACAGCGGATTAAATTATTGTATTCTTCTTTTTCTTCTGTTAATTTCTCCTCATATGAATAAAACACGCCAAAGCAGGTATACCTGCACGACCTGTAGTAGAAGATTAGCTCGTTGGGGAAAAAAGTAACAGAGGTTTGCTTCGATACCGTTGTCGCAACTGTAGTATTACCACAAGTTTCCCCAAACAAAAGACATGGCAGAGAAAATCACTTCTTTTCTGGTTTGAACAGTATGTGCTAAAAGGCAATACGTATGAAACGGTTGTTGCTCGAAGTGGCTATTCACTTAGAAAACTAGAGAAAGCATTTCATCAGTTTTTCACCCAATCTCCACCATTTCTAGTTATTACTCAACCACTCGTTTCTGAAGCCTATTTGATTCTGGATGCACTCTGGTTTGGGAAGCGGTTCTGCCTGATGCTCTACCGGCAATCCAGGTCAAAGCTCATTCTTCACGCCTCATTCATGAGTAAGGAGTATGGGTCACTCATAGCTAAAGACTTGATACTCCTGAAAAAAAGAAAATACCGCATTACTGTAGTGGTTTCAGACGGTGGAACCGGGATTAGAAAGGCAGTGTGGCAAGTCTATGGCCATATTCCTCATCAGATTTGTTTAGCTCATTTACATCGACAGGTAATCAATGCTTTAGGCAGACATCCTAAAGATATCCGGGTGAAACAACTCAAAGTTATTGCTGATCATTTGTGGCTGATTGAATCACGAGAAGCACTTATGTGGTGGAAAGAACAACTGGGCAAATGGACAAGAGATAACCGTGAGTTCTTAGGAGAGTATCGTACTGATACGACGGGCCACTGGTGGTATATCCACCACGGTGTGAGAAAAGCCGTTAAACTTTTGGTATCTGCTCCTGATGCCAGCTTTGTTTTTCTAACTCATCCGCTCATACCTAAAACCACCAATGAACTGGAAGGACAAATTGGAAATCTGTCTGCAAAACAGGTGATTCACCAGGGACTTAAACGGGAAAGAACCCAGTCTTTTCTTACATGGTTTATCTATTTTTACAACCGCAGACTATTATCCCAGAGAAAAACAGAAAAAGCCTAATTTACCAACACCAATGTGCTATTAAGCCAAATCGCAAAAGTGGAAGGGGCAGCGCTGCAAAGGCAAAATTCAAATTCGCCGAGAGCTACCGATTCATTAAAAAGAAGTTCGAGCCGATTTTTTTACTCTTGAGGATTTACCGACCTTCCTAGATACTGGACTCCGTTTTGAATTTAAATTTTAATTTTTTTAGACCATCTCCAAATTTGTAAAAAAATTAATGTAATTACTACCGACCAATAGACCCCAATTGTAAGTTGTCCAAGGTTACTTACACCATTGGCACTCCCGACCGGGGATGAAAATAAATGCACAAACTCTCCGATGGCTATTATCCCCGACAAGACAATGCTACTTTTGAGATTAATACTACTAGTTTCTAAATTAAAAATTTTTCCCAAGAGCCAAAATACTGCTAAAGATAATATCCATCCTGGGATGATCCAAAACAATGCGGCAAAAAACATTGCCAACCCTCCCAATCCACCAGATGTATCACTCTTCATAAGCAGCAAAAACCATAACGCTGGCACTTGCCCTATTGCAAAAATCACCCAAAACATCACAGTTTTACTATTCATAGGTTTATATTATAAATCCACCAGATTCAGGTTTACAAGTTCGTCACTTAACAGGATTAGAATGAGCCGGAAAGGTTGAGCTAGAAGAGTAAGGTTCGGATTTTTTGAAAAACTTTCACCGAAAATAGTTATCTATCGCAAATTGCTGTTGCTCCAGAAATAGTCTTTTTAGATGAAAAATATTGTTCTGCTCATAAAATATGATCAGGGCCTTTTTATACTCGACTTCATCAACGCTTCGGTACGAAAGCGGGCAATACCCATCAGCCAGCAAAATGGCATTACTAACCATTCTTGATGTTCTCTTATTTCCATCAGTAAATGGTTGCAGATAAGAAATTACAGCCAGAAAAATTAATGCCTGTTGGGGAGTTATATTGGTTTTTTTGGCATGAGCTACTAATTTAGTCAATACTTCTTCTATTTGCCACTTGTTATCCGGAGGCTGATACCGGGTTCCAGTGATTCCAACCGCAGATTCACGGATACCCGGCTTAATTTCGAGATCCTTTATAATTTCAGAGTGAATCAACCTGATATCTGAGACATTAATTTCTTTAAAACTCGCTCTGTGTTCAAGAATGGTATCAAAGGCGCTTTTATGATTTAAAATCATTATTGCTTCATTTTTATCATGTCCTGTTGCCTCTTTTTTATTTTTTATTAACTCTTCGGTTTCAAGCAAGGAATAAGTATTTCCTTCAATATGCGAAGACTTCCAGCTTAGTTCAATCGTAAACCGTTCCAGTTCCCGTTTTAAAATGGTTTTATCTAAGGATTTGAATTTACTTTTTAACTTTAATTTACCTTCTTCAAAAACCCTGAGTTGCGCAGGCGTAAACAATCCAGTTAAATGATCAATCAACTCGAAGTTGAAGCGTTGATATTTGACATCTCTGTTATCTGTAGGTACCAGAAAATATTCCTCAAGATCGGTTGGAATAAGTAATTCTTTACCTGGTTTAAGGCTATACTTTACATGTTTTCCTCCACCGACGTGGTCAATCCAGCTCAGGTTTTTAAGATAATTTAAGTCTCTGATAATTGTTATCCGGGATCCTTTTTCGGCTTCAAGGGCTTTTTCCACTTGTGCCCGGGATGCGAGACTGTGTACTAGTAAATAATTGAGTATCTTGAGTTGCCGATTATTTAGTTGCGTATCAATCATATGCATTTAGCGTATCATAATGATACGCAGAAAATCAATATTTGGCTGTTTGAATAAAACTTTGTCTGTAGTCTCGCAAAAAAGACGGTCCTCCCCCCCTGGAGGATTGGTTATGATATTCCCCTGAAAGCGGAACAAACCTGCCCGCAATCGCTAAAGCGATAGCTTTTGCAGGCGGGGAAAAACGCCGCGTCAAACGCGGCTGTCACGTTTGACGTGACGCAAAAAAATTAATGAACGTTTATAACTCAAATGGCCGCTCTGGTTGCGTTCAACTCGATCACTCAAATTGTCCAATGCGGCCATTTTTAAAAGGCAATCCGTAAAAGTTGAGTGCGATTAAAATAAACAAAATAAAACTATTAAAAACAAGTTGCTCATTACGCATTATAGCAATGTAACGAAACTTTACTTAAGCCCGTTTACGTCGTATAATCCTGCAAGTTTTGAAAGAAGTTAGTTTTATGAAAAAAATTCTACTCCTTGCCCTTCTTTTACTGGCGCTTGGCGGCGGCGCGTTTTATTTTTTCAGAAACTCAATACCTTCACTAAGCGGCATACTGCAATCAA
>CAYHKY010000101.1:0-3517 GCA_964357355.1 uncultured Gammaproteobacteria bacterium
CCTGAGTCACGTAAGTCAAGTCAACGAAGCAACCACTTTCTCCCGTCATTTCCAATCAATTTCTCCGCATCACTAGGCCCCCAACTGCCAGGCTTGTAATTGGGGAACCTGGGTGTCCCCTGGTACCACCAACCTTCGGCAATTTTTGACACAAACCTCCAGGCGGCTTTGACCTCATTGGTCCTAGTAAAAAGAGTCTTGTCTCCTTTGAGGCTATCCAAAAGCAACCGCTCGTATGCATCTGTGAAATCAGTCTCTTTTGAATATGAAAAATTCAGCGGAATTGAATTGAAATCATTCAAAAAACCTGGCTTTTTGGCATTTAATTCTACTTCGATTCCTTCATTTGGTTCAATCCGAAATGTCAATACATTTGGTACCACTTGCAGTTTTGATCCGGTAAAAAGCTGGTGTGACGGTTGTTTAAAAATGACCGCAATCTCAGTCACTTTTCTCTGTAAACGCTTGCCAGTGCGCACATAAAACGGCACATCCTCCCAGCGGGAGTCATCAAGCATGACTTTTAATGCAACAAATGTTTCAGTATTTGAAGCAGGATGAACTTTTGGCTCACCTCTGTAACCCACGACTTCCGTGTCATCCTCACCTCCCAGATCCATAGTTCCAGTGTCATACTGACCGCGTACAGTTTTTTCTCCAACTTCATTGGGCTCTATCAGTACCAAACTCTCAATGATTTTTTCCCTGGCGCGTCTTATACCTTCGCCGTCATACACTTGCGGTTTCATGGCAATTGCCGCAAGGAGTTCCAAAAGATGCGACTGCACCATATCTCTTAGAGCTCCTACACCTTCGTAGAAATTTCCCCTGGTCTCTACCCCTAATCGCTCAGCAATGGTAATTTGCACGGAATCAATATATTGTCTATTCCAAACCGGATCAAAAATAGTATTACTATATCGAAATGCTAAAATGTTTTGTACAGTTTCTTTGCCTAAATAATGGTCCATCCGGTAAATCTGGCCTTCTTTGAAGATCAGCGAAAGCTTCTGGTCCAATCCTATTGCCTCTTCCAGACTCCTGCCAAATGGTTTTTCCAAAATAACCTTGGTCCATTTATCTGATCCTTGTCCGCAACCTTCTGATAATTTAGTTTGATGTAGATATGTAAGTATTGATGAGTAATTTTGAGGCGGAGTTGCAAGATAAAAATATCTCGGAATACAGGCATTTAGTTCCTTGTCAAATTTTGAAAGCAAATCTATCAGATTTCTATATCCGGATTCATTATCAAATTCACCCTGTTGATAGAAAATCCGCTCACCAAACTGTTTCCACGCCGTTTCTTCCCCAAGAAAATCCTGGAAATTGGAAAGCATACCCTCCCAAAGAAATTCCTTGAATTCTTCGTTTGAATATGCACGCCTGGAAAATCCGACAATATAAAAATTTTCGGGAAGCAGATCCTTTTTGAATAAGTGAAATAATGAAGGAAGAAGTTTCCTTTGTGTCAGGTCACCGGTTGCTCCGAAAACAGTCAATACAAAAGGTGAAGTTAATCTTATGTTCATGATTCCTAATATAGCGTAAATACCCGGCGTTTGAAAGTCACCACTTGTGGTAGTTGGAGTTAAACTTTTTTAAGGACGTCTTCAATGGTGGTTTTGAAAGTTTCGTATGGTACTGCACCTGATACCGGCAAAGCATTTTTAACTTTGTCGCCCTCTAGAATACCTACAAAACTCGAGGGCGTGCCTCTTACTCCATAACCTTCCCCTGCTTTTTGGTCGCTGGCGACTTTGTCAGCATATTTTCCGCTATCCAGGCATGAAGCAAAAGTTCCGGCATTCAGTCCCAAATCGGCTGCGTATTTTTTAAGGTCATCAATTGTCAGTGCGGTTTGGTTGGCAAACAATTTATCATGATATTCCCAAAATTTGTTTTGTTCTGTGGCACAATTAGCAGCTTCCGCAGCTTTTTGCGCCATCGGATGGATCTGGGTAAGCGGAAAATCTTTTACATAATACCTGATTTTTCCGGTATCGATGTAATCTTTTTTTATCTGGGGAAATGCATTGGTAAACAACTGTCCGCAAAATGGACATTGATAATCAGTATATTCAACAACCGCTACTTTGGCTCCTTCTTTTCCCAATGCGGGTATTTTTGCCACATCGATATCTGTTGAAAGCGGACCAGTTGGTTCCTGTGGAGGAGCGGCAGGAGCATTTTCATTGTTGGCAGCCGGTGCGGCAACGGTAGGCGCAGCCCCGCTACCCTTTTTCAGAAGATTTACCTGGGTATAAAGTGAACCGATTAAAAATGATGCCACCACCAGTAAAACAACTAAAATCGGGATGAACTTATTTGATGAAGTTGTTGGTTGTTCCATGGTAAAATTTCGGTATCCCCCATTAAAACACAACCCGAGAGTTTTTTGCAAGTAGCAAACGGATTTTATAACAGTGAGGATGTCTTATTCTTGTCGCCAACCATCATCGATAGCTTGTTGACGCGCAAATTCAACCACGTTTTCACTGGGGTAATGTATAAAACCAGCTTCCATCAGATCTGCTATGACATCCGGACCATATCTTTTCCAGATCATTGTCAGTAAACTAAAATGATCAAATGACTTACCAACAGGCTGACCATGCTCTGCTAAAAACTCTCTTAGTTATAATTCGCTGGTGGCAAGAGCTGATCGTTGACTCAATGGTAATTCTATTGCAGAAGAGACTCCAGCATTTATAACAGCATGTTGCAACGCCTTAACATAAGGAGGTTCTTGACTAAGAGCAATCGTTAAATGACCCAGTCTTCTATGTAATTTTTCCATTTAAATTTATTATTATAGAAGCTCCGGTGTGGTTTTTCAACTTATTGTCTAACTCCGTAACAGTTTACAATCCCTATATTTTATTCTTCGAACGAAGCCACGTCTGACGTGGCGAAGTGAGAAGTTCTAGCTTACGCTCGAACAATAACTTCTATCGGAAATGTGAATTCTTACGCAATTAGGTAATAGTTCGTATTTCCGTTCAATATTGTTCTGCATCAGCTTGATCAGCTTGCAAATTTACACAATATTTTCCTATAGCACATATTTGTGTAAAATGCTGGTTTGAATATTTTTCAAACAGGTTTTATAACAGTTTATAAAGGTTTTAAGAAAAAAGGTTTTGTTACTGGTGCTAAGTAAATTTATTTAATAAATTTCGGGCTGACTGTTTTTTCTCCTCTGTCACCTCAACCACCACAATTCCTTCATTGGGTTGTCCATAAACTATAAGACTTTTCAAAGGGGCCAAAAATATAGACAGAAGTGCCAGCAAATCCTCTTCTCCTTCAATTTGCAGAATTGACGGTTTAGCTTCATTTTTTATAAGGCTGGATAATACTATTTCCGCTTCTTTTGAGATTGTTCCGGCTTCGTTTTTAGCCTTTTTGAGTAATTTAATTTTTCTAAACCCTAACTCCTCAAGATTTTTGTATACTACTTTTCGTTGAATTTTAAAATCGACTATAGAGATATCCGGAACGATTCTTTTTTTCA
>CAYHKY010000102.1:0-3469 GCA_964357355.1 uncultured Gammaproteobacteria bacterium
TTCCGATCTCATTGAATAACGGCGGGAGTGAGGGCAGGGAAGAGGCAACCGGAAAAGGCGGACTTTTCGTCTTGAAAGCTGCACTTTCAAGACTCAATGATAAATTTCAAATGCCAAATGGCAAATTAACCGTTGCGGTGCAAGGTTTTGGGAATGTCGGCTATAACATGGCGAAATTTTTATATGAAGCAGGTTTTAAAATTGTTGCCGTTTCTGATTCACGCGGTGGAATATTTGTACCTGACGGGTTAAATCCCAGTTTAACGCTTGAATGTAAACAAAAGAATGGTTATCTGGCCGGATGCTATTGCGTCGGATCGGTGTGTGATTTGAAAAAAGGTAAGGCCATTTCAAATGAAGAATTGTTGGAACTTCCGGTTGACATCCTCATTCCCGCGGCTTTGGAAAACCAGATTACCAAAGACAACGCACATAAAATTAAAGCCAAGTTAATTATGGAGATGGCCAATGGTCCAGTGACTCCTGAAGCTGATGAAATATTATTTAAACGGGAAATCGGGGTGATTCCGGATGTGTTGGCAAATAGCGGCGGAGTAACGGTATCCTATTTCGAATGGGATCAAAATCTTAAGGGTGAGCATTGGACAAAAGATGAGGTTAATAAAAAGTTGAAAACATATATGGAGAGAGCATTGAATAATATTTGGGAGACAAAAGAGAAATACAAAACTTATTTTCGTAAAGCAGCGTTTGTGTATGCACTGGAGAGAATTGTGGAGAAGATGGGATGATTAAATTTTACATTTAGGAAGAGGATGCCCTTCAGCTATTCCTTTATAACAACAAATTCCACACTTACCAGCGCAAAAATATTTACCACTATCGCATAGTACATTTTGAGGACATTCTGGTTTAGTAATTTGGCCGTTACATTCGCAGATAACTTCTCCTGAAGTATCCCAACCGCCGCATTCGATTTTTTGAGTTGTATTGTCCACAAACTTGAAAGTATTGAGGATTTGGTCGAAAATTTCCTGATATTGTGATTGGACTTTAGTTACGGCTAATGAATAACGGTTGTTGTAATTTGAATGTGGCGGAATTATCACAAGAGAGCTGTTGCATATACTGCCCTCCATCGGATAATCCCAGACGCTTTTCAGACTCATTACATTATCAATATTAATTGATTGAGGATTTCTGAACTCTTTCGTTTTTTGCAACTCATTCCATTCATTATCATCAACAATTCCGACAGAAAATTGGAATTTTGCACATCCCATAATGCCGATTTGATTGGTTTCTGGTATAGCAACGGTGACTATATTTCGTGATGTATTTCCGGTAGTTAACTGTAACAATTCCGAGTATTTGAAAGTGAATTTATATTGATCGTTAGTATATGTTTTCCAATTTTCCGTGGTCTCAGAAAGTTCCATTAATGGAAAAGGTGTAGGCAGTAAGATTATTTGACTAGCCGGAGGAGATTTTAAAATACTCAATTCCCGTTTCATCTCTATGTTTTGGAATAAAAGAATTATTAATAAAACGAGCACAATGCCACCAATGATGAGGAGAGTAAGATTGAGGTTGTACTTTTGAGGAAGAGGTGTGGTTTTAATAATTTCTGTTTCTTTGTCCATAGTTTGATTATAGAAGAAGCAAAAAAGTGAAGTCAATCGGATTTGAAAGTTATTTATATTTTTCTAGCGGAACGAGTTTTACGGGAAATGAAGTCAGGCTGAGGATTTTCTTATCATTAGTAATAAATATATCTGCTTTATGGATAATTGCTGTTGCCAGCTGTATCGCATCAGGAGTACGTAAATTTTTATTAATTCTTCTGAGCCTTGCAGCTTCAAGTGAAATATCCCAACCAATTGGAAAAACAGTCAGATTCGTTGTTTTATTAAAAAATAAAGTGTATTCATCAATTTTTTCTTCATTTGAGGATAATTGGGGAAGAGAAAGAGTTTCAATTACGGAAATATTTGAAGTTATTGCCTGAATTTCACCGCTTAATATATCTTTAATTACCGCGAAACTAGCCTGGTGAAACTTCGTGTTGGTGTTATCCAGAAAGTAGATAAACACCATTGAATCAAGATGAGTTAACGATCCCATGAGTTGCGTTCATTTTCAATGTATTTATCTACATCTCCAAACATTCCCTTAGCAGAGCCTGCCAGTGACATAACCCATGATTTAGGGTTAGGTTTAAGTTTTAATACCGGACCGGTAGATGTGTCTTTTACAGTCAGCAAAATTTTACTGCCTGGTTTGATACCCACCCGATTTCGTACCGCAATGGGTATTATGATTTGTCCTTGCGAAGACACCGTTAACGAATAGTTCATGCATTTAGTATATCAATATATTAAATGTAAGTCAAGGCAGGATTTAGTTTTAGGAAAAAGTAAATGCAAAATATACTAAAAAAAGTGCTTATGTTTGTGGAGATAATTTGTATGAAAAGCTAGTTGGTGAATTTGAAGGTGGAGAGGATTTGGTCAAAGAGTGCTTGTTCTACTGAATTATTAATCTGACTGTATATTTATGTAACTCCGTATCTTATGCCATTAAATGCAAAGTTGAACCAGTTGGTTTGGGGTGGAGTAGGTGTGGGTGTTGGTTTTAATGCGGACAGGTTCGGATCGTTGATGAGATCAGGAGGGCGCATATAAGTCTATTATACATTTAATTAAAAATCCTTGGGGCGTAAACCAGATATGCAAATTCAAGTTATAGGTCTATTGACAAGCTTCAGACAGGGCGTTAGAATACTTAAACTATATTGGAGGTCGGACTTTTCTACTTCATGAGAACATTACGTACACTTGTATTTTTTATTAAAAGCCATCGTTGGCGCGCGTAATCGTCTTTTTGTGAAGCTAAATGAGCTGACCTTTGGTCAGCTTTTTTATGTTTAGTAGTCTAAAATGACCGGTTAGACAAAAATTGACAATTTAAAAATTAAATAGGCAGATCCGGGCCCGAAGTTTAGCTGGTTGAACGCTTCATTTGCAATGAAGAGGTAGGCGGTTCGACTCCGCCCGGGTCCACAGATATGGTTGTAGGTTATAAGTTGTAGGTTGTGAGTTAAAGAAACTTACCGCTTACAACATATAACTTACAACTGATCGGCACTTTGACAAATGAATAGGTAAAGTGGAATGTCCATTTTAGAATGTGATCCAGAAAAATGGAGATTGTCTTAATAACTACTCATAAGGCCAACAATGGATGCCTAGGCTTGTTTTGCCGAGGAAGGACGCAAGAAGCGGCGATACTCGTCGGGAAGGAGCTTCTATCCTGTGATCCGGCGGTTTCCGAATGGGGTAACCCGGTTCCGATCATATCGGGATCAACTTGTGGTAAAGACTTTTCACCGTAAGGTGGATTGGAATAGCGACAAGTAGGGCACTGAGTGAACTGAAACATCTAAGTAACTCGAGGAAAATAAATCATTAGAGATTCCGTTAGTAGCGGCGAGCGAAAGCGGAACAGC
>CAYHKY010000103.1:0-3233 GCA_964357355.1 uncultured Gammaproteobacteria bacterium
GATCCGGCCAAGGGTGAATTGAGGACTGGAAAAGAGCACCCCGGAGTTGGGGTACGTCGGTAAAATAATTCAGGTAAAATGAATAATTTCCCGGCACAAACACCCGTTCGTCTCCCGTAACTTTATTTTTTAATTCACTTGCTACTTCATATTCGGCGCTTTTGCTGAGATCGATATTTTTTTTCTCAGCCGACTGGGTGTATTGCGGCAACTCTTTGACTAGCTCTAGTTGCCTATAAAATAGGGGGACTAACCCCAAACTAAATACCGCCGTGGCCACGTAGTAAAAAAGGGTGCTTTTTTTACGCGCCAAACCGGCAAGCCCAGATACCACCAATCCAATGATCAACCCCAAACCCAGATCAACTTCAGTAGTCAGTCGCAAAACCTGCGGCACCAGCTCCAATTTTTCTGCGCCTGAGGCATAGTAAGTGTTGACTAAAAAGAACATCAGGCCGAAGAATAATATTCCTGCCGCTGCCCCTTTAAAAGACGCCAGGATTTTTTTGCTGATGAGAAAATAAATAACTAAAACCGCGGCAATTGCCAGCCATCCCCAAGGAAATTGGTCCCTCCAATATACTCCGGCGTTGCTGCCTTCCCGGAAAAATGTAGTCAGAAACAGGGAGTTGAACCAGAAAACGACAAATCCAAATGACACTGCGGCAAAAACCAAACCGCGTCCAAACACCGTCCGCCAACTCCCGTCTTTTCCGGCAGCCTCGCCAAAAAGCAGTGAAAAGGCAAGAATAGCCAGTCCCCATGCAGCAATGGAATTGGTCAACAAGGTCAAAGCGGTCATCACGGCACCAAAAAATAACCACCATTTGCTCCCCTCCCGCAAAAATTTCACCAAAAACCAGGCTGAGATACAGACAAAAAATAATCCGACCACGTGCGGTCCTTCTCCCCAGCGGACTAAGATGGTAAACCGGCGCGGCTCAATAAAGTCTATGGCAAACCTGTCAGCTGCAACTTCCGGGTACATAAGCGACATGATTGACGGCAGTATCCCGTAAACTAAGGCCGACAAAAACCCGGCTAATGTATTGGCAAATAAATACCTGGCGAAAAAATAGAGGGAAACCAATGTCGCTATATAAGAGGCGCCCGTCAGCACCCGGTAACTATGCCCGAAGCTCCACGAAGTCATTATTCCCATTACATATTCAAACACCGGAACCAGGGGTGTATAAAGGACGCTCATCGGATACCCCATATACCACCGCGGCTGCCAGGCAAATCCGGGCAGACTGTCCTTGATAAAACGGGCCATCGTAATATACGAGACTTCAATCGATCCCAAGTGCTGGGTAAAATCCCCCTGGAACAAAGGACTCACCTGGGACCAACCCACCCAGAGGAGTACCAAAGGGATTATGATAACTCCGACAACAAAAGCCAATATTTTTTCAGATTTTTTCAACATATGTTTGTGACTTATACAACTTACGAAATATTCTTCGAAGCGAAGCTGAGAAGTTTACTATTTTAGTTCTCGCAATGCTCGAACAATAACATTTTACTAATTCCTGCTTTCTTATAGACTTCTGGGAATCAACAATATACTTCCGGTTAAAACAAAGATGATGACTGCCGCAAATCCCCATGCGAGCTTATCCCGGTGGGAAACAAGTTGCGGATACCGCTGCAGCAGCTGGCCGCTTCTCAACATTTCAAATATCCACACCGCGACCACTCCGCCCAAAAATGAACTGCTCATAGACAGTTCCGCCGCGTACCTGCTTTGCTTAAGAATTGAGACGTCAACCAATGTCACCCTTACCCCTTGCAAAAGCCCAAATACCAGAGTTCCTCCCAGTGAAAGAAATAGTAACTGCAACTTAGGCCTCCGGTCAAATATGAGAAATGCAAACGTACCTACGACAGGGACTATAAAAAAAGACAGCGGTAACAAATTGAGGATCACGGCAACTGTCGTCTTGCCTGCGTCAGAAACCAACATCGTAATAAGAGATACATTATATATGACCCCGAACACAATAATCAGGAGTACTGTCGTTTCCATGAAACGCCGGAATTTAATTTTGCCGCTGCCGATGAGGATCTCTGAGAGGGTGGTCAAAAGGAAAAAAGTGAGCTCTACCAAAAATGCAAAGAAGGATATGAGACCCAGAAGCCCGCTTCCGGCAAGTACAGCAATTTGCCACAATTTTTTTCCCGTACGGATATATTGGTGATAGAAAATAGTGATCAGGGGCAAAATTGCCAGTCCCAATATATGGCCGCCGTCCTTGTCAGCAAGCGCCAGTAATAACCGTTCGGATGGCTGGGTGCTGATGGGCAATATTGGCAGTATCAAAAATAACCCGGCGACGAGTGCTGCCAGATGCCTGCGGGTCACAAAATATACATAACAATAAAATGATACGGGTGTCAATATATAACCAATAAGCACCACTGTTGACAACCCGAGGTTATTTTCACCCGACAAAAAAGGGGTTAGCAAACTACCTACAAATGGCACAAATACGAGACTTATCGATCCGGTGACCCAGGCTTGACCGAACATCGGCCACGCGCTGATAAGAGACAGGATGCCGATTGAGATGGGGAAAACGAGCGTCAGCGGATATTTGAACTGGCGAAGTACGACGCCCAGTGAATTGGCATCCCCAGAGCCTGAAACCAGTCGGTGATTCAAGTCCATATATATGAATTTTTCAGTCTTCAAGCAACCACGCGTCAATAACTAAAAACGTGGCGATTGCCAGAATAAATGCGCCGATGACTCCGAAAGCTCCCAAAAAGACGGTTCCGCGGGAGGCAAAAAGAATTTGCTTAAACTGCCTGCCCAATGAGACAAACAGCGCCGTCAGCCCGGATAGTAGTCCCAGGCGGAGTAACCAAAACCGGAGTTCACCGATAATAGTTGGTGTTTGCGGAGAACTTACCAAATAACCCTCCTGTTCCAAAAAAGTATCCAGCGCCTGCCGTGCGACTCCTTTGGCCCGCAGCGCGTAGGCACAAGCCACACATTCTTCTTCTTTTGTGAGCGTATGCTCGAGTTTGTAAATACCTGCTACATCACCTCTTTGAATCGCGGCAAACAACTCCGTCAAATGCTGATTGCAGAGTTGCAGCCGGTCTTTTTCTCCCTGAACCATATATCAAAAGACTAGCATGAAAATGGGCTGGACACCAGTCCTTTTAACAGACTGTTAGTGCAAAGTGATAATGTCGTCTTTGTGCAAAGTAGAAATGTCCGCTTT
>CAYHKY010000104.1:0-3178 GCA_964357355.1 uncultured Gammaproteobacteria bacterium
TGATAAGACGAAACACATAGTTCTCAATCATAAACTTTCCGTCCCTCATTCAAATGTGCTGATTCACCGTGAGTGCATTCCGATTCCGGTCGAAATGATAATTCGAGGTTACATTTCCGGAGTCACTAAGACTTCTATCTGGTATTCATACGAGCGCGGTGAGCGGATGATTTACGGTATTAAATTTCCTGAAGGACTCAAGAAAAATCAGCAGCTTACTTCTCCGGTTATTACACCAACAACGCATCCGCTTGCCGGCAGTACCGGTCATGATGAACGCCTGGCCCGCGAGGATATTTTGGAAAAGAAAATTGTACCCAAAAAACTTTACGAACAAATGGAAAAAGTATCGCTGGAACTATTTGCATATGGCAGCCGTTTATGTAAAAAACGTGGTCTTATTTTGGTAGACACGAAATATGAGTTTGGATTATATAAAGGGAAACTTATGCTCATAGACGAAATTCATACGCCGGACTCATCCCGTTTCTGGATAGCCAAAACTTATAGGGAGAAGTTCGAGAAAGGACTAGAACCGGAAAATTATGACAAGGAATTTTTACGACTGTGGTACGTGGCAAAAGGCTACCTTGGGGATGGTCCGCCTCCACCGATGTCAAAAGAGTTGATCGTCAAAACCGCTCAACGGTATATCGGAGTCTATGAAAAAATAACTGGGAAAAAATTCAAAAAGTTCAAGTATCCGATAGAAGAGAGAATAAAACGCAATTTAGATAAATATTTTCGGACATAAGAATCCCCAATTTATGAAAAAAAATTCTATTACCTACGCCCAAGTGGGGGATAACTACGATACTAAAGACCCGATCAAAAAAATGGCCCAAAATGCGGCGCTTGATACTGCAAAAAATTTGACTACCCATGGATTTAAAGAAATTTCAGATAGCCGTGGCGAATCAGCATTTGTGTGGAAACAGGGAAACACCTTTATGGCATCAGTTGTGGAAGGGTTGGGTACTAAAAACTTAGTTGCCGATGCGATGGGTAAATTGACCAATAAAACATATTATGACGTAATTGGTCATGATACTGTAGCAACGATTGTCAATGATCTGATTTCCGTAGGTGCCACACCGCTTGTGGTTCATGCATATTGGGCCATAGAGGATAATAGTTGGTTTAATGAAAAGCAGCGCGTGAAAGATTTTGTAAATGGCTGGAAGGATGCATGTGATCTATCCGGTGCCACGTGGGGAGGGGGCGAGACACCGACTCTGAAAGGAATAGTAGTTCCGGGTACAGTAGATTTGGGTGGATCGGCAATAGGAATTATTAAAAATAAAAAATATCTAATTACGGATAATAAACTAAAATCCGGCGATAGGATTTTACTACTGAGAAGTAATGGCGTAAATGCAAATGGTATTTCTTTGACACGGGCAATAACCAAAAAACTTCCCCAGGGATATGCTACAAAGCTGCCAAATGGAAAAATGTATGGGGAATCTCTGCTTACCAAAACCAATATTTATGCTAACTTAATTCAAGCCTTGCAAAAAGCCGCTATAGATATTCACTATATTTCCAACATCACCGGTCATGGACTGCGAAAACTCATGCGGGCGCGACAAAATTTTACCTATTTAGTAGAGAAAATAATTGAACCTCAACCAGTATTTAATTTTATCCAAAAACACGCTGATTTGTCAGATTATGAAATGTATCAAACTTTTAATATGGGGTCAGACTTTGCTTTGTATGTCAGTCCAAAAGATGTACAAAAAACACAACAAATAATCACCCGACATAAATTTAAATCAGTAGATGCAGGTTTCCTTGAACAGGGTAATAGACAGGTTGTTATTAAACCAAAAAATATTATCTTTTCGGGAGATACTCTGGATTTACGATAGTTAATCTGAATTATGACAGGAGTTAAGCACTTTCTTGTCACCCTGAACTTGTTTCAGGGTTTCATGTAAAATAAATAGAGATGCCGAAACTAGTTCGGCATGACAGCCTGGGGGGACAGGGTGAGTTCTATAGTTCTATTATTTAACATATGACCGAACTTTTTAAAGCCGCACTTCTGGGAGTAATCCAGGGAATTACCGAGTTTCTGCCAATCTCTTCCACCGGACATCTCATACTTGCCGAACATTCTTTGGGAATTTCTCAGGAAACTTACGGTCTTAGTTTTGATGCGGCACTACACTTAGGCACACTGATGGCAATTTTTTGGTTTTTTAGGCATGTTTGGCTGCAACTTTTAAGTTCGATTATTCGAATAAACCCAGGTGTGCAATCTGACAATAAAAATAAGCAATTAATTAAGCTGTTGCTGATTGGCACGGTGCCCGCGGTGGTTTTAGGGTTGTTGTTTGAGGATGTGATTGATACGTTGTTTCGATCGCCTCAACTGGTTGCAGCATCGCTAATTATATTTTCGGGCGCATTATACTTTGCTGAAAAAGTTGGCCGGAAATATAAAGGAATAGTGAAACTTAGTTTAGTTGACGGTTTGCTGATTGGGACGGCACAGGCGGTCGCCCTTATCCCCGGAGTTTCTCGCTCAGGGATCACGATTGCCGCCGGCATGTGGAGAAATTTGCAAAGAGAAGAGGCAGCCCGGTTTACATTTTTACTTTCGGCGCCAATTGTTGCAGGAGCAGGGGTTTTAAAACTTTTGAGAACTGTGAACCTATTTATTAATGGCGGGTTGTCGAGATTCAACCTCCTATTTTTTGGAGTCGGCATATTATCAGCAGCAATTAGCGGTTATTTGACCATCAAATATTTACTAAAATTTTTGGTTCATCATACGTTGTATCCCTTTATCATTTACCGGATCATTTTAGGCTTCATAGTTTTAGGAATAGTATTCATTCGTTAATAGTTCGGACTTCAATACTTCAGGGACGGTCCTCAAGTTTATTGTCAATACCTTCTACAAATGAAGGAGTTTCTTCTCTGACCACCGAAGGGTTTTCGGATTGAAGTAAAGCATACTGATTTTCTCAATAAATTCATGCGGAGAGTAAGTAGCGTTTTAAAGGAACCTATAGTATACTATTAACTAGCTCTTTTAGTAAATGAATCGGACTTAGTGTATTTATATGAAAATATCATTAAAACAACTAGCAAATGAGTACAACCTTTACGCCTGACTTCTGCAAGAATTTAACCTCTAAAAATAATTGGTTGATTTGACGGCCTT
>CAYHKY010000105.1:0-3099 GCA_964357355.1 uncultured Gammaproteobacteria bacterium
TTCAATATAGGCTTTCCAGCATCGATCGTATTCATCAAATAAATCCGGGATATACATATTTCCTACGGGATCGAAGTTGATCGCCTGATTGAAATCTGTCCGGGTAAATAAAAACCGCAATAAATATGGCGGCAGAATATCGGAAACTTCCTTTGCAGATGAACCTAATCCCTTGCTTGAAGACATTTTTTTACCACCAACCAGAAAAAATTCATAAGCCACGGGGTATGGAACCGGATAGTGCAACACCCGTTCACAAATTTCTTTGGCCACATCATGAGATCCGCCTCTGCTCATATGATCCTTACCGGCGCCTTCAACAGTTATCCCGATAACTTTCCATTTCACCGGCCATTCGACTTTCCAGGGAAGTTTTCCGTTAAATGAATTCGGACCGCTGAATGGAGAAACTTTCCCTGAATATCCGCACCCGCGAGTCCAATCTACAGCATCCACGTGACACGCAAAAGTCACTTCATTGCCATCCCAATCAATCACTTTGGTTGTCGATTCTTTACCACACTTAGGACATACAACTTGAAATGGATACCAGTTATCAGAAACTTTTTTCTTGTACATCTCTTCATAAATCTTGCGGATTTCAGAAGTGTTATCTAAACATAATTTGACAAGATCATTCATTTTACCGGATTTATATACTTCACTCATCCAAATAATTTTTGGTTCACAACCAATTTTATTAAATACTTCTTTGAATTCCAGGGCATAGTATTCACCGTAATGTGCGGCCTTCCCATCAGGTGAAGGAATTGTAAAAAGAGGTTGACCTAAATATTGACTCCACTTTTTTGTGTCTAAATAATTTGGCAATCCATCCATTGGATCATGATCCTCAAATACATAAGTAAAAGTAGTTTTTTGGTTGGCATCCAGGAGTGCTTTATAGACTAAATCGTGTATCACGACACCCCGAAGGGATCCCACATGAATTCTCCCAGAAGGAGTCTTCATATCATCAACCCAATAAGGTTTAAAATTACCCGACTCTTTAATATTTTTAGCTATCTTATCCGCCCAAAACATAGGCATTCCTTCAAACTTACTTGTTATTATAACCTGAATTTTTATTATTAGTACAGATCATCAATCAATTCACTGATGGTTTCTAATCGGGAATTTGGAAAGTGTCTGGGTCCGTTTCTACCTGCTAAGGCTTCCGTTCCAAAAACTTTTTCTGCTTTTACTCTTGCTTCTGCCAATGACCGTTCAACCGCGCTCTCACTTCTTACAAATGCACTTGCTATCTCTTGTTGGCTGGCACCGGACCAGTAAGGTAATAACGTGAGTAATTGACTTGGACTTAATGATCGAAAAAATTCTCCGATTCTTTTATATGAATCTTCAGCCTCTTCTCTCTGAATAATTGTTTCTTCAGGAATGCTTTTAATGGTTGATTCTTTCATATTTTTCTCCACAAAAAAACCCCTCTTTTGGAGGGGTTGGTTTCGCGGATTATACTAATTTAGTTCACGCAAAAAACTCCCTCCCATTAGGGGTCTGTTTTTTGCTTTTCTTGGATAGTGTGTTATTTAAAAAATCCATGATTAATAAATAATTTTATCGCAAAACTCAATTCTATTCAATATGCATAATTTTATACAAGACTTTACCAGCCGGCGCTTCTACTTCAACTGTTTCCCCTACCTTTTTCCCCATTAGCGCTTTACCAAGAGGTGAAGAATGCGAGATTTTCTTGTCTTTTGGATTAGCTTCCCATTCTCCGACTATAGTGTATACGTCATTTTTGCCTTTGACGTTGATCGTCACGTGACCACCAATATCAACAAGATTTTTTGTATGCTTGATAGCTACCACTTTGGCTTTTTGAAGAATCTCCTCAAGTTCAGCGATGCGTCCGTCAATAAATGACAGATCCTCACGTGCAGCCGCATATTCACTATTTTCAGCCAAATCACCCTGTTCCCGCGCTGCCGCCATGCGTTTAACCGCATCAGGACGTTTTTGATCCACCAATTGGCGATATTCCCGTTTCAATGCATCCAATCCTTCCTGTGTAAGGACAACGTTTTGATTATTCATACTAATATCTCAAAAAAAATCCCCCATCTTTTCATATTTAAACCATGGGGGTTTACAATGGCAGCTGTTTTTTTCAATGCACGTTGGAGAAGTATAGACAAGGTAGTTTTCCTTGTCAAGCAACTCCTTAACAAGGTATAATCTGAATTCAGCGGCGCGTTCGTCTAGTGGCCTAGGACGGTTGGTTCTCAACCAACAAATCACCGGTTCGAATCCGGTACGCGCTACCAGGATTGACAAAGGACAGGCATCTTCGGCACAATAGGCAAACGATGCATACAAGAGGTAAAAAAAATTTCAGTTTCTTTTTTAGAATAATATTGCTTGCAACTTTTTTACTTGTCGCAGTTTTCGCTTTTAAAAATAAAATAGACAGTAAAATTATATCTCCGCTTTCTGAAAATTCAGATCTCATTAAAAAAACTGTTACATTATTCCCTAAAGATGAACAGAGAAAACCACCCGATCCTGAAAGTCTTATAAAAGAGATTAAAAAATACATTGACAGTCAACAAGGAAATTATTCTATTTATGTTTATGAATTAACTGCAAATCAAGGATACGGAATCAATGAAACCACTATTTACACAGCTGCTTCAGTAAATAAAATTCCGATTCTTGCAGCGCTTTATTTTGAAGCGCAAAAAGAACTGATTGACCTGGATCGCCGTATCACTATCCAGCAAAAGGACATTCAAGATTATGGTACAGGAACAATTCGTTATGAAGGATCAGGAGGAGTTTACAGTCTCAAAACACTCGCACAATTGATGATTGAAAAGAGTGATAATACTGCAGCCTTTGTACTTACAGGAATCATCGGTGAGGAAAGAATTCAAGAACTTGTAGATAGTTGGGGACTTACTCAAACAGACATCAAAAACAACAAAACCTCAAATAAAGACATGGCGACGTTGTTAACTAAAATCTATCGAAAACAAATTGCTAATAATGCTCTCACCACGGAAATGATTGGTTTCATGGATGATAGTGATTTCGAGAACAGATTGCCTTTTATGTTGCCAAAAAACCTCACTG
>CAYHKY010000106.1:0-3080 GCA_964357355.1 uncultured Gammaproteobacteria bacterium
CCGCTTGCAAAAGAAATAATACAAGCGACAACAGAAGCTGCAGGAATAATACCGGTAAGTATAAAAACCAGAATAGGTTTTGACCAAATAATTACGGAAGAATGGGTGGAGTTTTTATTACGTCAAAATATTCAGGCACTCACCGTCCATGGCCGGACTGCCAAAGAAAAGTCCCGCGCACCGGCTCACTGGAATGAAATACGTAAAGTAGTGGGAGTTCGGGACAGGTTGGGAGCAAAAACGGTGATTATTGGCAACGGAGACGTGCGGGATAGGAATCAAGCTGTTGATCTTGTTCACACATATGGAGTTGACGGGGTGATGATCGGACGGGGAATATTTCACAATCTGTGGGCCTTTTCGGAGGTAGATGCTTCACACTTACGCTCGCCAAAAACAGTACTCAAGTTATTGCTCAAGCACCTGCAATTATTTGAGAAAGAGTGGGGAAGCACGAAACCGTTTCATATCCTCAAAAAATATTTCAAAATATATGTACAAGGGTTTGTCGGTGCAGTTGAGCTAAGGGAAAAGTTGATGCAAACAAATTCATGCAAAGAAGTTGAAAAAATAATTAGTTACGTAAGCAAAATGTAGATATTGTTGACTTTTGGGTGTTGGGAATGCACGTTTATTAAATATTTGTTATACTATTATTTCTTAGGCTATGAAACCTCTTGAACATGCATACCGTGGCTGGGGACACCATACATTGTCGGCTTCTTATGCTTTGACGGTTTTGTATTTTATGCATAAAGGAGAAAATTAAGCCGCCCTTGCTGAGCTTGAGTTATTAAGGAAAAGGATTTCAAGACAACAACTGGGTGGTGTTGCTCTTGAAGCTTTAAACAAGCTACTTGGTCTAGAAATTATGACTGATGCTTTTACAGGTGATTTAGTTCCACAAAGCAGAGAAGAACTGGAAGCAAAAATACTAGAATTAAGACAAATTGAAAATTCACCTTTACCATCACATGTTAAGCCACCTTGGGTTAGATAAATTTTTGACCCGTTTAATTTATAGATAAAGATTGATATAATAAAAAAAATAAGGAGGAGAAACATGTTAAATTTAAACTCAATACTCATCGGATCGGCGAACCCCCAAAAACTTATCAACTTTTACGCAGAAGTATTAGGTCAGAAATTAGATTGGGGAGATGGTGAATGGGGAGGGTTTAAAGTAGGAGATGGGTTTATTACCATCGGTCCGCACTCGGAAGTTAAAGGGCCAAATAAAGAACCGGGTAGATTTCTTTTCAACTTTGAAACCAGCGAAATTCAGGATGAATTTGAGCGAATCAAAAAATTAGGTGCCAAGGTGATCGCAGAACCTTACAACCCGATGCAAGAGGAAGGGATGTTGATTGCCACTTTTTCCGATCCTGACGGAAATTATTTTCAGCTGATGACACCAATGGAAGAATACAAAAGTAACTAAATTTATTTATCGGAGTGCTGTTCCTTTTGGATAGTTTTCCAATGGTAAAGGTATAGCGGGAGACCGACGAGGATCATAGAAAGTGCTCCGGTTGTTTCCCTTTGTCTTTGTCTTAGGCGTTCTTTTTGTTGTTCTTCCTTTTGTCTACTTTCCTCAGCGATTTGTTCCTCAGCACCGAGTGACGCAGGTTTGCCATCTACCATTTTCGGCGCGTAGTAACTAAAATTATCGCTATCCGGAAACACAAATACTTTCATTCCCAGATCAACCAGCCTGACAGTACCAATGACTGTGATTAATAGCCCGATTGCGGAAAATAGATAAAGGTATAGAAGACGTAAACTGAATTTCATCTTAATCTTATTATAACAGTGAATATTTAAAACATTCAATACACAGCACTCTAATTTATAAAGCTGTGGTATTTCGAAAGTAAGGTAAATTTCAATAACTTCAATATGTTGCATACTTATTCTGAGGCCAGCAAATACCTTGAATCCTTGGTTCCGCCGGCAAAGTTTTCCCAAGTGACGATGTCTAAGGAGAGTATTCAAGCTCTTTCAGACATGTGGGGAAGTCCGCACACCAAATTTCCGATAATTCACATAGGCGGAACGAGCGGTAAAACTTCTACCGCCACTTTTGCCGCTGCGATTCTCCAAGGAGCCGGGTTAAAAACAGGGCTAAGTATTTCACCACACCTCGAGAAAGATACCGAGAGGATGCAGATTAACGGAAATCCAATACCTGAGACTGAATTCGTGGATTTACTCAATGAATTATTGTTTGAGGTTGAAAAGACGGAATTTGAATCAAAATACGGTAAAATTTCCCGTTTCGGAGCGCTCCTTGTGCTGACATTTAAATACTTTGTCAGAAAAGAAGTTGCAGCAGCAGTTATCGAGGTGGGATTAGGTGGCAAACTTGACGGGACAAATATAATTCTTCCTTCACTTGCGGTTTTGACCAATGTCAGTTTGGATCACACCGAAATTCTCGGTAAAACCGTACAAAAGATTGCGATAGATAAAATCGGCATCATAAAACGTCGTGCACCGGCAGCCATTTCTGCGGTTAGCCAACCGACTCTGCAAAAGTTATTGATTGATAAATGTAAACAGATGAACGTACCTCTTTATTTACTGGGTCGTGATTTTCAGTTGCGGAAGGAAAAACTGTCTGCATTGGGAGATTTCCAGCATGAGAATTTTACTCTTGCTGCCGAAGCTGTCACCAGATTTGTGCGAATTTATTTCCCTGACTATTTTTCCAGGATAAAAGATGCCATTAATAATACCGCCGTCAATAAAATTATTTCCGGCAGGATGGAAGTGATTTCCCAAGACCCGCTCATAGTCTTGGATGGAGCGCATAATGGAGCAAAAATGAAAGCGCTGTGTTTCTCCTTAAGACATTTATATCCAAAACAAAAATGGATTACGCTGATATCTGTCAAAAAAGGAAAATCCCACCGGCAGCTTATCAGACTGCTTGAACCATTTGTAGGTCAGTTTATTTTTTCGCGATTTACGTCCGATATTCCAGATACTGTTTATGTTGCGACTGATCCGAAAGAATTAGCCGCACAGACCCGCAAACCAAATATAATTGTCGGAAATGCAATTAAGGCTTTTGCAAA
>CAYHKY010000107.1:0-3012 GCA_964357355.1 uncultured Gammaproteobacteria bacterium
ACGGAGGCGTGGCGGGCGACACCTTCGAGTTTTTGGGACAAATCAAGTAAACGCTTGGTTTCCGGTTCAGTATTATAAGCAACCTTCAATTCCGGCGAAATATTCAGGGCTTTTTTTATAGACATCCCAAACCCCCCGACTCCGAAAGGGATCAATTTGGCGATGCGGTCGGGTTGTGAATACGGCATCCCAAGAGCTCTCCCCGTATCACGAACTGCAGCCCTGGCCTCCATGGTTCCAAAAGTGATGATTTGGGCTACTTTGTCATCCCCGTATTTGTCAGTCACATAGGCAATCACTTCATCCCGTCGGTCATCGGCAAAATCAAGATCGATATCCGGCGGCGACGGTCGCTGGGGATTTAAGAATCGTTCAAAAGGGAGCATGAAATAAAATGGGTCAATACCTGTTATCCCCAAACAATATGAAACCACGGATCCGGCCGCTGAACCCCTTCCCGGTCCCACTAAAATCCCGTTATTTTTGGCCCAATTGACGAAATCTGCAACAATTAAGAAATAGGTTGAATATCGTTTGTGGGTAATAATGGATAATTCATAATCAATCCGCTCTTTAACTTCCTCCCTGACCGGCTTGCCATAAAGGGTAAGAGCGCCTTCCAAAACCCTGTTTTTCAAATAGGTTTCCGGTGTGAAGTCATCAGGTACAACAAAAGGCGGCAGGATCCATTTGCCTAAGGTGATGGTTAAATCGCACATGTCGGCAATTTTTCGGGTGTTTGCTATCGCTTCAGGGTATTGTAAAAAAAGCTGTTCCATCTCTTGTTCTGTCCGCAAATAAAAATCAGGTGAATCGGCAAGCGTTAGCGGTCGGTTCCGTTCAAGCATGGTGTGCTGAGTCTGGACGCACAAAAGCACTTCATGTGCCTCAGCATCATCAGGCCTTAAGTAATGCACATCGTTGGTAGCTACAATTGGGATACCCAATTTACGGGAGATGTTGATTAGCTCATTGTTTACCAATTGCTGCTCGTTTATTTTCTCGTGCATTTGCATTTCCAGGTAAAAATGATCGTCGCCAAAAATTTCTAAAAACTGCTGGGCTTTTTTTTCTGCCTCAGCAATTTGTCCGTCTCTGATGAGCGAGGGGATTTCACCGTTTAAGCAACCGGAGAGGCAGATGAGTCCCTCGGCGTGCGTTGCCAAAACTTCCATGTCGATCCGCGGTTTGTAATAAAATCCTTCGAGGTGGGCTGAGGTAACCAGCTTCAATAAGTTTTTGTAACCGATTTCGTTCTTCGCCAAAAGTACCAGGTGATACTGGTCTTTGTCCAAACCTGGTTGCTTATCAAATCTGGATCTTTTTGCCATGTAAGTCTCAACGCCTACGATCGGTTTGATTCCCGCGGCTTTTGCCTGGCTATAAAATTTGATCGTCCCGTGCATCGCCCCGTGATCGGTTAAGGCGACCGTATCCATCCCCAATTCCTTGACCGTAGATATCAGATCTTCCATGCGTGTCAGGCCGTCAAGAAGTGAAAATTCCGAGTGGACGTGTAGGTGTACAAAATCAGCCATATAAATGCCTGGGTGGATTTATGAAAATATTACTTAATACCTCACCTTACGCAACTGTCATTCCCGCGCAGGCGGGAATCCAGTGAATTATTAGTATAGATTCCCATTTTCATGGGAATGACAAGGAACACTGCGTAACATGAGTTAATATTATTTTTTCAGTTCTTCTTCAAGTTGTGATTTAATCATTGCAGCATCACCCCTGCCTTTAAGTTCACGTAATACTTGTCCGACAAAAAACATCATCACCCCGATTTTCCCTTTTTTGTAATCCGCAACTGCCGGGGGATTGGCATTTAGAATTTTTTTAATAACTACGCTCAACTCTTTTTCATCCATCAATACCTTAGTCTTTGCCAGTTGGATTTGTGCTAATAATTTTTCCGGATTTATTTGCTGAATATCTACTTTTTTATTCAGAATCCAGTTTGCAATCATCTTCGGAGTTATCTCTTTAAATTTAACATCGGCCAATGGCTGGGACTTTTGATATTTGATACATTCTTCAAAAAATTCCGCGACATCTGGCTCATCCGTCAATCTTTGGGCATCCTGGGCGGGGAGTCCATAATCATTAATGAATCTGGTTAATTTAGCCGCAGGCATTTCCGGAATTTGGGATTTGAGATTTTGAATTTGTAACTTTGTAAATTCCATGGGGGGTATATCCGGTTCGGGAAAATAACGATAATCATTGGCCTCCTCTTTCCTCCGCTGGGGGAGGGTAATACCGCTTTTTTCTTCCCAGCCGCGGGTTTCCTGAAGAGGCGTCTCCCCTCTTTCTAAAATCTCTCCCTGCCGTAGGGTTTCATATTCGATGGCTTTTTTCACGAAATTAAACGAGTTGATGTTCTTCACCTCGACTTTATATGGAGGTAACTCTCCAACTTCATTTGACATTTGTAATTTAGCATTTGACATTTTTTTAACTGAAATATTCGGCTCCAATCTCATGCTTCCCTTCTCCATATCTGCGTCAGAAATATCAAGATAACGGATGATTTGGTGAAGTTTTTTTAAAAATATTCTCGCTTCTTCGGCATCTCTCAAGTCAGGCTCGGTAACAATCTCCACCAGCGGTACACCGCTCCGGTTGAAATCAACCAACGTCACCCTTTGACTTGTCCCTCGAAGCCCGGAGGGCGAAGTGGGACCGTTCACAGTTCCATGGATTAACTTCCCCGTATCCTCTTCCAAATGAACCCGATTTATCCTTATTCGCTCTTTGTCAAGCGTTCTGTCATCCCGAACTTGTTTCGGGATCTCATTGGGATGCTGAAACGAGTTCAGCATCACAGGAACGTAAATATCCAGCCACCCGTCTCTAGCGATTGGCTGATCATATTGACTTATTTGATATCCTTTGGGCAAATCGGGATAGAAATAGTTCTTGCGGTCAAATTTGCTCTCCTCATTGATGGTGCAGCCGAGAGCAAGTCCCAACAGTATCGTCCACTCCACGGCTTTCTTATTC
>CAYHKY010000108.1:0-2894 GCA_964357355.1 uncultured Gammaproteobacteria bacterium
CATGTTGAAGGAAAGAAGAAGGATTTTCATGGTTGACACTGAAACCACAAAAAAACCTCCCTGAAGGCAAAACTTGAGGAAAAAAAAAAAGAGACAGAGGGGATTTTAAGAAAAATGCGTAAATTTTTTTATTTATGACTCCGACTTCTTTTTTCACTTCGTCGCTTTCGTCAAACGCTTTACTTCCGGCAGCATATGCTTGACCTAAAAGTTCAACCCGCTCATGCAATAATTTATTGTTCGAGGCTGAAGGCTGAGAACTAGCTTTTGAACTTCTCGCTTCGCTCGAAGAATAACTGACAACTTTATCTTTAAACTTAAGTATTTGCAAAAGCGCGTATATCGCTTTTGCGATATGCATCCCTACATCTCCCTGGTAATTTGCCCGGATAACTTCGTGGCCTTCGGATTCAAGTAACCGGACAATCGATTCCCCTGTTGTAATATTCCGTAAATGTCCGATATGAAATGCTTTGTGCGTATTGGGATGGGCAAATTCCACCATAATCCGTTTATTAGTTGTGAATTGAGCTTTTCCAAAGCCTTCCTTATCGTTTAGCACTCTGTTTAATATATTGATAAGACTTGAGGCCGCTAAATGGAAGTTGATGAACCCCGGAGGTACTACCTCAACCTTATCTATATCCTGTAATACGCTCATTTTCTCATTTAATGCTGATCCCTTTTGACCACTTTGGTTAGTAAAATGATCAGGTGCATTAGTTATGAGTTGTGAATTGTGAATAATGAGTTGATTTTTTATCTCATATGCAATATCTAGAGGATTGCGTTTGAGTCGCTTCGCGACGACCATTGCGACGTTGGTTGTGTAGTCACCATGAGTAAAATCTACCGGAGATTCAACAACCGGATCGACATTTATGCCCATTGCCGATAAGGTTTTTATAAGCGTATTTTTAATTTGATCTTTCATAGGCTCTTGACCCAAATTCATCATTTATATTACCTGATTTTAGGAAATGAACTCAATAAAATTTTTTGATATAGGGAAAACCAAAAAGCTTCAGGGTTTTAAAATAAAATCCAGATAATTCTGACGAGATATTAACGAAAAACTCGCGTTTTTGTACGTGTCAGACCAACTTATGGGCGGGCGGACAATTTTCAAAGAATACTTAAATTCATAACCCGAAAGTTTCCCTCCACTTTCTTCAACATAATCAAGTTCCGCGCCGGTATACGTCCTCCAAAAATACATTTCTCTATAATTTTGCGTATACGCCAAAACTTTCATCCGTTCAACCAACAGAAAATTCTCCCAGAGCTGACCGACGTCATTACGATCGCGCATCGGCTTATGATTGTCAATGAGAGTATTTCTAACCCCAACGTCATAAAAATATATTTTATCCATTTTTGAAACTTCTTTACGAAGATTTCTGTTCAAGCCTTTCAATCTAAATAACACAAATGTTTTTTCCAGAAAATCTATATACCTGCCTACCGTATCTTTACCCATATCCAATGAATTTCCGAGTTCTGAAAGTGATACCTGTGATCCGATTTGAAAAGCAAGTAGTTTTAACAAATCGCGAATTTTTGAAGAATTCTTAAGCCCTCCAAAATCCAATAAATCTTTGTAAAGATAACTGTCGGTGAGGTTTTGTAAATATTCACGACGTTTGGTACTTGAAACGTAAGAGAAAATCTCGGGATATGACCCGTATATCAATCTATCCTCACATAAAACATCCAATTCGGCTTCGTTATACAATTGCCGGAGTTCAGAAAACGATATAGGATAAAGTCGATATGTCCAGACTCTACCGGTCAATGGCTCGCTAACTTTGCTTGCTAAATCCAAAGAGGATGAACCGGTAACTATAATTTTAAGCGGAGAGAGGTTATCAAGAATTATTTTGAGATTGATCCCGATATCAGAAATTCGTTGTGCTTCATCAATAAACAGCAATTCGTAACCTGCAACTAATGATTTTATTTTAGTGAGATCCCGGCTGGAAAGTATATTTAAGAAACGACTTTGATCTGCATTAACTGTCAGAGTTTTCAATCCCAACTCGGTGATAATTTGTTGCACCAATGTCGTTTTCCCCACTTGGCGCGCGCCATACAGAATAATCCCTTTATCTGAAGAAGTCAGCTTTTCTTTAATATTCGCAGACAAGGCTCTAGGAAGAGTCATAGTAAGGCAAATATAGCATTGGAAATTAGCTTTGTCAAGCTGAAGTAACACTATTTAGGCCTATTTATAAGCGTATTTAACACTAAAACAGCACATAAATGCTGATGTGATTGTATGTCGTATGTTGTCAAGATTTTACTAATTCCAACGCTTGCATTAAAACCTGACTCCCGGGATCTTGTCTTAGGCCTGCTTCCAAGATTTTTTGCGCCTCATCCAGACTTCCCAATTTGATGTAGAGAGCAGCCATATCATAATAAGCAGGCATTACCAACGGGTTGATTGATATGACTTGTTCAAAATAGTGTATTGCCGTGTCAATGTGCCCCTGTTGCACTTCGAGTTGTCCAAGCTGCATATAGGCATCAAAATACAAAGGCTCGTATTTAAGAGTCAGGTAATAATTTTTCCTGGCCTCGTCTAATAGACCCATATCTTTTAGCGTATTGCCCAAATAGAAATACCCTTCATAAAAATCTTCCTGCAAAGCAATTGATTTACTAAATTGGCCCATTGCAGCAGTAAAATTCTTTTTGCGCAAATATGCTTTGCCCAAATTAAGATGCACTTTGGCAACTTTGCCGTAGTTATGACCCGCTGCAAAGGTTAAATAACCAATTGCACCGTCAATGTCTCCTTTAGACATCAAAGACATACCCAAATTATGATTGGCCATCATACTTCCCGGGACTTCTGTATAGGTTTTTCTCCATAAAGACTCACTGTCTTT
>CAYHKY010000109.1:0-2738 GCA_964357355.1 uncultured Gammaproteobacteria bacterium
TATGGTTTTTGCTTTGCAGATCCGGCGGATAATTTACCTTTGTATAAAGGTCCAAATAAAACCCAACCGATGCTGTCTCCCAGGCGGATACTTGATGGGGTTGTAGCAGGAGTCAATTCAGGCGGAAATTGTTCAGGTATACCAACGCCCATCGGTTTTGTAAATTTTGACAGCAGATACAAAGGAAAACCGCTCGTGTTTGTGGGAACAGTTGGTCTGATCCCCAAAAAAGCAAACGGCAAAAAGATGTATTTAAAAAAGGCGCTTCCTGGCGATCTTATCGTTGTCGCAGGTGGAAGGGTGGGACTTGATGGGATTCATGGTGCAACATTTTCTTCTGAAGCAATGGATAGCGGTAGTCCAGCTACAGCTGTTCAAATTGGTGACCCGATCATGCAGAAAAAATTTTCAGATGCTCTCGTAAAAGAAGCTCGTAACAAAGGGTATTATCACAGTATTACTGATAATGGAGCAGGAGGTTTATCTTGTTCGGTGGCTGAGATGGCCAAAGAATCAGGAGGATGTAAAGTAGCGTTGGAGAAAGTGCCTCTCAAATATCCAGGATTGTCTCCTTGGCAAATATGGATATCCGAATCACAGGAACGCATGACCCTGGCAGTACCCAAAAAACAATGGATACTATTTTCAAACTTGATGAAAAGTCGCGGAGTTGAAGCAACAATCATCGGTGAATTTACCAGTTCAAAGAAATGTGTAGTTACTTATAACGGTGAAAAAATCATGGACTTGGATATGGAGTTTTTGCATAATGGTTTGCCAAAACGTCAATTGATAACTAAATCTTACGTAAAAAAATTAAACGAACCAAAACTTCCTCAAGCAAAAAATTTGACAAAGATTCTTTCAACATTGCTGAGTCGGCTAAATATAGCAAGTTTCGAATTTATCTCCATGCAATATGACCACGAAGTACAGGGAAATTCGGTTTTAAAACCTCTACAAGGAAGAGGACGAATAAATAGTGATGCAAGTGTTGTTCGACCTATACTGTCATCACCAAAAGGGCTTGTTCTTTCACAAGCGCTATATCCTGGATACAGCGATATAAGTACTTATAACATGGCTGCGGCAAGTATTGATACAGCAATCCGAAATGTGGTGAGTACTGGAGCAGATCCTAAGAAAATAGCCCTTCTGGACAATTTCTGCTGGTGTTCTTCTTTGGAACCACAACGGTTGGATCAACTGAAAAATGCGGCACGTGCGTGTTACGACTACGCGACTTATTATCAAGCCCCGTTTATTTCCGGAAAAGACAGTATGTTTAATGATTTCAAAGGTTATGATTCTCAAGGACAAGCAGTAAAAATTTCCGTACCGCCTACCCTCCTGGTATCGGCTATTTCAGTCATTGATAATGTTGAATCCGTACTCTCACTAGATGCTAAATTTCCCGGAGATCTCGTATACATTGTCGGTGAAACTTATCGAGAATTAGGCGGCAGTGAATATTTTAACTCATTAAGTAATGATGACTTGGTTCATATAGGTAATAGTGTTCCACAAGTTGATGCCGAGAAAAACAAAAAAATTTATAGATTTTTTTACGAAGCTGTGAAACGTAGTCTGATAGCTTCAGCTCAAAGTGTAGGACGGGGAGGTGTGGCTGTAGCATTGGTAAAAACAGCGTTAGGCGGAAGATTGGGACTCAAACTGGACTTGAGACACATACCGGGTCCGGACATACGAGATGACTTTGTTCTATTTTCTGAAAGCCAGGGACGCATAATTCTAACAATTGCTCCCAAGAACAGAAAACAATTCGAAAAACTTGCGCAAGGTATGCCATGTGGTTTGCTTGGTACTGTAGTTGAAGAATCGTTTATTGAAATAAAAAATAAAAAGGGAGAAGTGATCGTCCGGGCAAAACTTTCAGAACTTGAACAGGCATATAAAGAAACATTTAGGGGATTTTAGGGGATTCATTATGCGGAAACCTAAAGTATTAGTTTTCTCGGGATATGGTTTAAATTGTGAAGAAGAAACTGCATTTGCGTTTGTGACCTGTGGAGCAACCGCTGATATTGTGCATATAAATGATGTGATTGCCGACAAAAAAATCATTAAAGGCTATCAAATACTTGCATTTCCTGGAGGGTTTGCGTATGGAGATGATACCGGAAGCGGTATGGCTTATGCACAAAAGATCAAAAATCATCTCTGGTCAGAAATAGAATCTTTTGTAAAGAGAGATCATTTGGTTATAGGTATCTGCAACGGGTTTCAAATTATCGCAAATTTGGGTTTATTACCGGCATTTAAATTTCAGTATGGTGTTCCGCAAATAGCCCTGTTACATAATGAATCTGCTCGTTACGTAGATAGGTGGGTCGACTTAAAAAATGAATGCGATTCTCCCTGGTTAAACGGTATAAATACTTTTTCCGCACCTATTGCTCATGGAGAAGGGAAGCTGTATGCTTCTGAAGAAACTCTAAAAAATTTGCAGCAAAAGAAACTTATTGCTCTCAGATATATAAATGGAGAAATATGCAAATATCAAAACTTGGTGGATAATCCGACAGGGACGTTGGAAAATATCGCAGCTATCACAGATGAAACAGGCCGGATTTTTGGTCTCATGCCCCATCCGGAACGGGCTATTTTTTTTACGCAACTACCTCACTGGACTTATCTTAAAGAAAAGTACCTGCGGGAAGATAAACCAATTCCGAAGTACGGACCGGGGCTTAAGATTTTTCAAAATGCTGTAAACT
>CAYHKY010000110.1:0-2730 GCA_964357355.1 uncultured Gammaproteobacteria bacterium
ACCTCCGACTAAAACTGCAACTAATATTGAAATAATTATATTTTTATTTATGGATATTCACCTCCCTTCATATTACTCATATCTAAGTGCCTCAATTGGTTGTAAATTAGCGGCTTTCCTGGCCGGATACCAACCGAAAAGAATCCCAATGCAGCCGGAAACGCCGATGGCTAACAAAATAGCGGAAGCTGACAGGGTGAAAGCGGTGTTCATGACCCGGGATAAAAGGTAAGATATGCAAATTCCTAAAATTACACCTAATAGTCCACCTGTAATGGTCAGGATGATTGCTTCAATTAGGAATTGAATGATGATGGATTTTTTTCTGGCCCCAAGTGCTTTGCGTAATCCGATTTCGCGGGTCCTTTCGGTGACGGTAACAAGCATGATATTCATGATGCCGATACCGCCAACCAACAATGAAATAGCGGCAATTCCCGTAAGCATGGTCGTAAACGTTCCAGTGATACTTGAGGCGGTATTTAAAATGTCATTTTGGGACAATATTGTGAAATCAGCCTGCTGGGGAGTATTTAGTTTATGCCTGGATAAAAGTAAATATCCCACCTCATCTTGAGCCTGGGTCATGACTCCCTCACTACGGGCTTCAAGAGCAATCGAAGTAAGGTAATTGACGCCGAAAAGTTGTTTTTGAGCGGTACTTAATGGGACATAAATAGTATCATCCTGGTTTTGAAAACCGGTGCTGCCTTTTGTAACTGTCACTCCGATAACTTTCAATGCCTGACCGCCCACCCTGATAGACTGGCCGATCGGGTTGACTCCTTCTCCAAACAGGTCGGCTACCACCTGAGGCCCTACAACCGCTACTTTTCCCATAAAGGTAACATCTTTCTCGCTGATAAAAGCCCCCAGAGACAAATTAATTTTTCTAACTGCCATATATGCGGGGGTCACACCCAAAATCTGGGTATTGGTATTGTTTCTTCCGGCAGTGACCTGAGACCTACGCGACAACTCCGGAGAAACATTTTTAACCTGGGTCACTTGCAAAGATGTTTTGATCGAAAGCGCATCTTCGAGAGTCAGAGTAGTCCCTCCACCACCCGCGCCTCTCACAAACCCGGCATTTTGCGCACCAGGTAAAACTGTCAGGAGATTTGAGCCTAAAGATTGAATTTGGTTTTGGATGGCTTTTTGCGAAGATTGGCCCAGCGAAACCAAGGCAATTACACTGCCTATCCCAATCACGATCCCCAAGGTCGCCAATCCTGTCCGCAACTTGTTTACCGTAAGTGTGCCGATTGCTTCGGAAATAATTTCGCTGATTTCCATAACTAATGTTTTATTTTCTGATGGCCGTTTTTCTTATCACCCACTATTTTCCCGTCCCGGATATGGATAGTACGACTTGCATGTTGGGCAATATCCGGCTCATGCGTAATCATCACGATTGTATGGCCGTCGTGATTTAATTTTTGGAAAATAACCATAATTTCTTCCGCTTGTACCGAAGCTATATTGCCTGTCGGCTCGTCGGCCAGGATTATAGACGGGTTCATCACCAATGCCCGCGCAATTGCGACACGCTGTTGCTGACCTCCGGATAATTGACTGGGGGTATTATCGTATTTATTTCCTAAACCCACTCTATCCAGAAATTGCATGGCTTTTTTTTCTCTCTCGATTTTGGGAATTCCTGCATATACCATAGGTAACGCGACATTTTTCAAAGCTTTCGTTCTGGGTAAAAGATTGAACGCCTGAAATACAAATCCGATTTTTCTGTTCCTGATATCAGCCAGTTGATCATCGCCTAATGTACCGACGTTTTCGCCGTCAAGCAGATAGGTCCCCGAAGTAGGCAAATCAAGTGCGCCTATGATATGCATGAGGGTTGATTTACCAGAACCGGATGGTCCCATGATAGAAACGAATTCGCCTTTTTTGATTTCAAATGAAATGTCATCTAAGGCTTTGGTTTCAACCGCATCATTTTTGTAAAGTTTTGAAACATGGGAAATTTGAATCATAAAAAATTATTACTCAAATTATTAACGTTGGGTTCTAATGTTTCCGCCACCAAAATTTCCTGATCGCAGCGCTCCACCTCCAAAACCGCCAAATACTGACGTCCCGCTGTTTGGCAAAGTAGTACTAATGGTGCCGGTGATGATTTCATCACCTTCTGAAAGTCCGGAAGTGATTTCTATTTGGGTGTCTGAAGTAAGGCCGGTTTCAACCAGTAGTTGTATTTCCTGTCCGTTTCGCAAACTCATGACAAATCCTTGCCCATCTTGAGTTGAAACTGCAGCAAGCGGAACCAGCAGTATGTCAGTTTTGGTTTCCAAAATAATAGCTGCGTTCACTGCCATATGGGGTAGCAGTTCTTTTGCTTCGGTATCCAGCGCCAAAATTGCCGGATAACTAGTCACTCCCCCAGAAACCGTCCCAATCTGATCAACACTTACGACACTACCGGTAAAAGTTTTGTCTTTTATGGCGTCTGCCGTTATAGTAACTTTCTGACCTTGTTTGACATGAGACACATCAATTTCTGATAGATTGACAGTCGCGAGCGTACTACCCGGTGAATTAATCACCGCTACCCGCTGACCTGAAGTTTCAGTTGTGTCAGATGTGCCGTTTGCTAATGTCATACCGGGTACAATCGTCACGTTAGTAATAGTCCCACCCATTGGCGCAAATACATTTCCTGACTTCTGCTAATTAGTGCTGTCCAAAAAGTTGAATCTGAAATTTTTGAGT
>CAYHKY010000111.1:0-2705 GCA_964357355.1 uncultured Gammaproteobacteria bacterium
CTACAATGATGCGGATAAACTAGTTAAAGAAGTAATGAAAAAACGAAAAGATGTTGCAGTGCAACTATCCAAACAATCTGCCGCGGTTGAATTAAACGGCAAACTTAAGGATTTAAAAGAACAAATAAAAGACAACGAGGAATCCTTGTCCGTGGAACTAATGGAATACTATAAAACATCAGGAGTCACCGAAATTGAAGACGCAGAGGGAAATGTACAGGAATTTGCAATTGTCATCAAACTTAAAGGCAAAAAGAAAGCTGAATAGCCTCTTCTCTGCTATAATCTCCATATGTCCAAGGATCACATAACTCAGACCATCGACGTTTATAATGCAATCGCGGCTGACTATGCCGATACGATAGAAAATTACGCACCGCAAAAAGAACTGGATCAATTTTTGAGACTTGTAAAAAAAGGCGGGGAAATACTTGATGTCGGATGTGCTGCCGGCCGGGATTCGTTTTATTTCGCAGAGCACGAACTCAAAGTCACCGGAATAGATCTGTCTGAACAACTTCTTAAAATTGCCCGTAAAAAAGGTCCTCATTTAAATTTTAAAAAGCAGGATATGCGACAGCTTAAATTCTCGCCGGCTAGTTTCGATGGAATTTGGGCTCACGCTTCACTTCTACACCTTAGCCGGAATGAAGTTCCAAGCGTACTTAGGCAATTTTTCAAAATTCTTAAATCCACAGGCATTCTCTACATATCGGTAAAAGTTGGTGACGGTGAGGCTGATGTAATAGATGATTTTTCCTCCGAATATCCGCGACATTTCACTTTTTTCCGCAAAGTTGAGCTGAATAAAATGATTGGTAATTCCGGTTTTAAAGTGTTAAATATCTATAAATTTACATCCCGGACGAGAACATCTGCCAGTGGCGGACCGCTGAACTGGATTGCCAGTTTTTCCCGTAAGCCGTAATTGAATTATGACTGCTTTTTCTCTGGTTGAAACTGTCACTAAGGACAAAATTATCCACCAAGGGATTTTCTATAAACCTAAAAAAACTGGCAAGCGGGCAATTCTCTGGATACATGGATTAACCGGCACCTTTTATGGAAATAAAAAAATTCTGGAAGAATTTGCGAAAGAATGTAACAGTCTCGGATACGGATTTACTTCGTTTAATAACCGCGGGCATGACATAGTAACTGGACTCAAAAAAATAGATAAGCGTAAACCCAAGGGATACACGCGCATAAATGGCGGAGCGGGCTATGAAATATTTAAGGACTGCATTTATGATATTGAGGCAGGAATAAATTTTTTAGTTGCGCAAGGATTTTCGGAAACAGTGGTCATCGGTCACTCAACCGGTTCACAAAAACTTTGTTATTTTGCAGGAAGTAAACAAAATCCCCATCTTTTTGGAGTGATTCTCGCCTCACCTGCATCTGACCGGCTCGATCCGGCATTAAACCGCATGAAGTTAACCAAAGATTTGGCATTGATGCAGGATTTGGTGAACAAAGGAAAAGGCGAAGAATTGGTGCTTGGTTATCATGTCTTCCCGGCAACACCAAAACGTTTTTTAAGTTCATTTTTACCAAATTCCCTAGAAGATCAATTTGACTACGGCGATCCGCGGCCGCGGATGAAATATTTTTCGAAAATCACCAAGCCTCTTTTAGTCATCATCGGCGGTCAGGATGAGTATCTTGACCGGTCAGCAAGTGTATTTATGAAAACTTTTGATAATTATCAACACTCTGTTAGTTACAAAAGCATAATTCTCAAAGATGCGTACCACAGCTATAACGGGGACGAATCCCGATTTGTCAAAACTGTACTCCTATGGGTCTCTACGCTATAGTATAGCTGCTTCTTGTATCCCTTAAACCTCAATTTCTGCCGTAATTATTGAAAATTATGAAAACGGTATCGCCGAAACACGAGCAGAATAATATCGAAATCGCCCGGGCAACATCCCAAGACGTCCCGACCATGTACAAATGGGGTCGTGCCAATTGGGAACTGTGGGGAAATGAAAAAGACGGCTGGTATACGAAAAAATCCCTTGAACTTTGGGTGACTCATCCCCGATATGACGTGCTCCTTATCGCCAGAAAAGGAAAAAAACGGATCGGGATGTGTACTACACATACACTCCATGATTGGGCTATCTGTGATGGATTATTTGTGCATCCAGATTTCCGGGGATTTGGAATTGGTAAACAACTTTTGGATGCAACTATCACAATACTGAAAAATAGAGGCATTTCCGATCTTTCACTGCTGGCTGAACTCGACAATAAAAAAGCCATCCATTTTTACAAAAAACTCGGATTTTCCAGAGGATACAAATTCCTGTGGATGAATAAAAAAATCACCGGAAAGAATAAATAATTATGAAGTTCTTTTTGCTATAATCCAACTACAATGCCGCAGAAATTAGTTGCAGTTACCGGTGATTTGTTTGAGTATGACAAAGATTGGATGACAGTTGATACTTCTCAAGCATGGGAGCCTTGGTCACAGGATAAAGAGCTGCAAAACCAAAGCCGTACTAAAATCTGGCAACTAGCAGACTACATCGTCCCGGGACACGGGGATATGTTTAAGGTAGATAAAACTATCACTTTACGAGCTATAAAATGAAACCTATACTTTCATCCTCTGAACAAATTCAAGTTAAACAAATAGTAGATCATCTGCGTAATTAGCACCTTAACAAACCAAGTAAGCTCATGATAAGCGT
>CAYHKY010000112.1:0-2532 GCA_964357355.1 uncultured Gammaproteobacteria bacterium
CAGCCAATATAGAAACTCCAGCTTATGACAAACTCCAGTCTACCAAACAACTCCTGCAATCATTAGAAATATTTGGCGCTTATCCGGAAATTTATGCCAATCCTTTGCTATCTGAGTCGGAAAAAATCAAACTGCTCCAAAGTGTTTTTGACACTTATGTCCTTAAAGATGTTGTCAATCTTTATTCTTTAAAAAGTGAGAAACTTGCCAAAGATATTTTAACGAAAATTGCCTTGCAGATTAGCTCTGAAGTATCAGTCAGGGAAATTGCCAATAGCCTGGCTGCCAATGTCAGTACCGTTTCCAATTATATTGAGATTTTTATAAAAAATTATATTCTTATCCCCTTACCCTCTTTTAAAACCAACATCCGCAAAGCTGTCTCGGAAAACCGCAAACTCTATTTTTATGATCTGGGTATCCGCAATATCCTGGTCAAGGATTTTAGGGATCTTCATCTGCGCCCCGACAAAGGAGGCGTGTTTGAAAACTTTATTGTCAGCGAAATAGAAAAGCGGCGTAAAAACCTGCAGCTTAACCTTACTCCATATTTCTACCGTGAATACGGCGGCCAGGAAGTTGATTTGGTTTTAGAGGATTATCATAAAAACTATACCTGTATTGAGTTAAAACATACACCACAGGACAAAGTTAAAGATATTTTTCCGCTCAATCACCGGTTTTCAGCTATCAACTCAAAAAATTACTTTGAACAGATTGAGAAATATATAGTTTAAAATCAGTATTTTTGCTTGCCTCGCCTCGACGGAGCAACTGGCGAAGTCGGGCCTCGCCAACTGGCGAACCTCCTTTTCTTCCTTATTCCCTTCATATATATCATTCTATAAATAAACCTCACAAACTGTCTCAACCATTCTTTTAAATCCTCCGGCAATGTCCCCTCCAGCACCGGGGAACACGTTTTCCTCTTTTGACCTCTTTGTCGCTTGTGTTATACTATCGATACCATGAAAAAATCTCAATCACTTGATCTTATTATAGCTGATCCGCAAATTTGTCATGGTAAACCTATCATCAAGGGCACCAGGGTTATGGTTTGGCAAATTCTCGAACTTTTAGAAGCTGGAAAAGATAAGCAGGAAATTAAACTAGCTTTCCCCAACCTTCCCCCGGGAGCAATACCTGCTGTCCTCCATTACGCAGCCGAACGGGCAAAAGGCAGTACCTACCATGAATTTATAACCAATGACTCCGCAAAGCCAGCACAAATTTTTGCTTGATGAAAACATCGATATCAGGCTAGTTAAATTTCTCACGGATCTGGGATATCAAGTTGTCTATTGTCCCAAAGGTGCCAAAAACGGCCAAGTGATTTCCCTATCCCGAAAAGAGTCTGCCCCATTAATTTCTCTGGACAAAGACTTTGCCAATCCAGATCTTTATTCACTAACCGACTCTCCGGGAATTATCGTCTTACGGATTCATCCTCCAACACTCGAATATTTAACAGCAGCTTTAACTAAATTGCTTTCAACTTATAAATTCGATCAAATATTTAACAAACTTTTCATCGTCAGTCCTGATAATGTTGAAATTATAACCAGATAGGCCATCCGCCTTCCTTTATGGCGGGTCTTTGAATCAATCTTTCCTTCTTTTCCCCCCTCTTCTTCTTCCTTTCCGTTAAATTTAACATTCTACCTATTAATCTCACAAACTGTCTCAACCATTCCCTAAAATCCCGCGCCACCTTCCCCGCCTGCCCCAACTGCAAATTCACTTTACATACTGACCTTACCTCTTCTCCTCTAAAATGAATTTGTAGCTAAACCACCAGAAGAAAAATAACCAGGAAAGAGTAAGCAGGCTGGAAAAATAATCATGGAATACCCGACCCAATGTCCTGCCAACCTCCATATATACAAGTATTACAAGTACAAGCCGGAAAATGTTGAGCAGGTATGTACCTAAAATCCCAATCAATAATACTTCAATCTTGCTTATCAAACTGTGTTTTCCCGCCAAACCGGTCATCAAAGTTATAATAAATAGTATGAGCGTCTGCCAACCAACACAGTTCCAGATGAGGTAGATGACTTCATTTTGGCCTTTTTGTAATGGCCATTCAATGTAAGCATTACCCACGCTTACAGGTAAATGAAAAGATGCCAATATGGTTCCTATGACCCTGAGTTCATAAGGAACTATGACCTCCTGAATTTGTCTGTACCAGCCGACACTCATCACACCCCGGGTCAATACGTCCTGAAATATTATCCAAAATGGTAAAGTCAGGAGTATAAACACTATCGCAATCAAGATCCGCACTCCAATATTGCGGGCAAATTCGTTTATTGGCAGTCCGATATGTGGTTTATGTAAATTCTGCATAATTATTTTGTTTTATGAGCCAAATAAATTATTTTTGGAATAATGATTGGTAAAAATAGGACAAATGGCACTAACCACCAGATGTTTTCCGGCACCTGAAGACTTGAAATTTGAATAATTAACCACGAGTTAGCAACAGATGTAGTGTTAGCGGCTGAGTTTTTGACTTGAGTATCCATT
>CAYHKY010000113.1:0-2458 GCA_964357355.1 uncultured Gammaproteobacteria bacterium
CCTTGTTTAACTGCTTCCATAAGTATTATTTCCGTTGCGGCAAATGGGCCATATTGGTCTAAATTATGTGCAATCCGTTCTTTATTGATCACGAGTCCTGAAATAATTTTTTGGGCGGTTGACAATATTTCATCAAGTGAAAGAAATGCTTCGGCTACTATAATCCGCTTATTGGCACTGTCATCGAGAGTTCTATCGAGATATGAAAGTGAGGCATTTTCTAAAGCTATTGGCGGTAACTGCTGAATATATCGTGCCAGAGAACAAATTTTCTCGCTGTTTATGGGGTTTTTCTTAAACGGCATAGCTGATGATCCGACTTGTTTTTTACCAAATGGCTCACTCCATTCCCCAATCGGGGGAGACTGCAGGATTCTGAGGTCTCCCGCAAACTTCGCGCATGATGATGCAATGCTTGCTAGCATTGTCATGACTAAATAATCATACTTGCGCGAATACACTTGAGTCGTGATCAAATCCCCCGTTAAACCTAATCCTTTCATTACTTCATCATTCAATTGACGAGCGGATAGTTTTGTTCCCTGAAGCAGGGTGGTATAACTTGCGCTGGTTCCCACAGCCCCTTTCATGCCTTTTGCACGAAAAGTCATTTTTACAAATTGAATCAGTGATAAATCAGTGAACAAGTCCTGTGCATAAAACGCTAACCTGTATCCAACCGTAGTGGGTTCAGCCGGTTGAAGATGCGTAAAACCCATACAGGGTAGTTTCGCGTACGTTTCTATTTGTACAGAAAATTCTTTAAGAAGTTCAATTAATTTTCCTTCAATAATAGCTATTGCCTCAAATATTCTTAGCGTATCTGCGTTATCAACTACATCCATGCTGGTTGCCCCCAGATGAATTTTACCCCCACCAATACGTGCTTTTTCTGCAAATTCCCTGATTGCCGCCATGACATCATGATTGGTTTCTTTTTCAAGAGTAAGTATCCGTTTGATATCTATGTTTTCTTCATGAGAAACCAAATCATTCATCTCATTCTTATTTATCAAACCTGCTTCATATTGAACTCTTGCTAAAACAACCCAAATTTTTCGCCACAGTCTATACTTATATTCCTCGCTGAAAATTTTGCGCATAACCTCGTTGCCATACCTCCATGAGAGAGGGGATAAATAATTTGCAAAATTGTGCATCATATTTTTATGGTTTGATTTCTCTCCGGACCGACAGAAACCCATTTCACGGGCACACCAGTCATTTTTTCAAGGTATGCCAAGTAGGTTTTTGCTTCTTTAGGAAGATCTTTGTATTTCTTGATCTGATTTGTTTTAATTCGCCATCCGGGAAAAATCTTATATACAGGCTTTACCATTGCTAAATCATAAGCATCAAGTTCAGAATAGGTTGTTTCTTTTCCGTTTAACCTATATCCGGTGCACACTTTGATCTCAGAAAATGTATCGAGCACATCAAGTTTGGTGACTACCCACCCCGTAACTCCATTGAGAGTTGCAGTAAAACGCAGCATTTCCAGATCTAACCAACCGCATCTACGGGGCCTGCCTGTAGTTGCGCCGAATTCTGCACCAATAGTCCGTATTTTTTCACCGACCTTATTCTCTTGCTCTGTGGGAAACGGACCACTTCCGACTCTGGTCGTATAAGCTTTGGTAACCGCTAGTATTTCTTTTAATTTTGAAGGGGAAACTCCAGCACCGGTAGTCACTGCTCCTGTCACAGCATGGGACGCAGTCACAAACGGATATGTACCCCAATCATTATCGAGAAACACCCCTTGTGCTCCTTCAAAAAGAATGCTTTCTTTTCTTGTAATAGCTTTTTGCAAAATATCATAAGTCTCTTTAATAAAAGGTTTGATCGATAGAAACAAATCCATCTGCTGCCTAATCAGCGGTTCGGAAGAAAAAGTTTCCTTCCCAAACGTCTTGAACTGTGGGTTTTTGAGACGTAAATTTACATCTATTTTGTTTTTTAGAATTTCCGGTCTCAAAAAATCTCCGATTCTCACCCCTAAATAAGCCGCTTTGTCTGCATATACCGGACCTATGCCCCTCCCCGTAGTTCCAGTTTTCCCCTTACCTTTTGCCTCCTCTGCAACTGCATCCAGTATTTTGTGGTAAGGCATAATGACATGTACTCGTGGAGAGATAAATAGCCTTGTCTGCAGATTCGGAAATATTTTGGAAATCATTTCGATCTCACCTTTTAAGACTTCCAGATCAACTACCACTCCACTAGAAATACTACATACGCATTTAGAGTTAAAAATTCCTGATGGCACCAAGTGCAATGGAAACCTGCCGTATTCATTAACTATAGTATGTCCCGCATTTGGACCACCGTGAAATCTAACCACATGGTTCATTTTTTGCGCCAACAGATCAATAATTTTTCCTTTGCCTTCATCCCCCCATTGCGCACCAATAATAACTGTAACCATACGTCCTCCTTTTTTTTCAAGACAGGCAAA
>CAYHKY010000114.1:0-2411 GCA_964357355.1 uncultured Gammaproteobacteria bacterium
CAATCACTGATTCTCATAATACTTCTTACCACATAAAAGAATATAAGCATGAAGAATATGAAAATTGCCGCGGTTTTTCCGGAACTGCCAGGTCTATTATAAAGCTTGAAAAACCCGTAACCGACCAACAAAGCAAAACCAAATGTTGCCAAATACAGATACCGCTCACTCATGAGTACCGGTATGGGAAACATGTTGGAAACCGGCGCAAGTGCCAATGGAATCCAAAAAATAGAGAAAGTGATGACGGGATGTTTCCTGTAGGATCGAATGGCAATAATAACTAACAATATAATTACCGCCAGCGAACCCAATACCGGCAAGCTCATGAAATGCGGGGCTTTTATTGTCGCTAAATTTACATCAGCACCCACATACGAATAAATGCCCGGCAATACTTCATGATTAACATTTAACCTGTATGGCATGACAAGTAATGTCAGATATTTTATTCCAACAACCAACATCACCCTAGCTGTAGCTGCAAAGCTACCGGTGAAATAACCCTCTTCGTAATAAAGATGGATAAAAGTAAATCTGAACCAGATGTATACAGCCAGAATAAGTATATATGGCAATACCAGTTTCACTTTCCTGTTCACGGTGAACCGTTTTTCAAAACAAATCAAATACAAAAACAATACAAGCGGCAAGGTTAAAATCATTTCGTAGGTCAATAACCCCAATAAAAAGAAAAGTATACTTAAGAAAAAATTGAGGCGCCTGCTGTATTTAGCAAATAAAATGAAACAATAAACGGCTGCCATATAAAAGTTAATTCCGATAATGTCGCTGGATGAAGTAAGAAATGCAATCGCTTCGACTTGGACCGGGTGCAATCCGTAAATAAGGCTGGTTATAAATGCCAACGAAGTTTTTCCCGTAATTTGTACGGTAATAAGATATGCTAATAAAACTGAAACCAAGTGAATCAGCAACGCCTGCAGATGATATCCGATGGGATTTACTCCAAATAATGCATAATTCAGACTCAAAATAATGCCCTTTAACGGACGGTAATCTCCCAAATGTTCAAACGGCAGGGCTCCGGTAAGAAAAACGGGAAGATTTTTGAGGTCATGAGTAAGTTGCCAATTAGCCAAAAACGTATCGTCATCAAGGACAAATTGGTTTGGCAGTGCATTGAGGTAGACTAATGAAATAAGCAAAACTACTATAACTACCTGTACCCAAGGTTTTGAAATAATATGCAGCATTTCCTCAATTTCCAGAGTAAAATTGTTTTTCATATGTTTAATTCTTCATCTATCTTTGCATTATTCACTATATCTTTAATTTCTACCTTCTCCTCAAGTATAAACTAAAAACTAAACCACCAGAAGAAAAATAACCAGGATAGAGTGAGCAGGCTGGAAAAATAATCATGAAAGACGCGGCCAAATGTCCTGCCTGTTGCCATATATACAAGTATTACTAGTACAAGACGAAGAATATTAAGTAAATATGTACCTAATACACCAATAACAAGTGCTTCAACTTTACTTAGCCAAGAGTGTTTGCCGGACAATCCAGTAAAAAACCTGTTTCAAAACTAACTTTGTCGCAGTAGAATAATGATAAGTCCCAAATAAACGAACCCCTTGTACATTGCCGGTAAGCGATCTTGTCTTATCCTGATGCGCCAGAAGTTTTTTAACCAGGCATTCAGTCGTTCCACCAGGAAACGGGTTTTGTATTTCTCCTTGTCAAATCGGAACTTTGGACCTCTTTTCCTGATGTAATCTTTACTTCTTGTTTCCATATTTACCTTAGTTCCGGAATTTCTCATAGCGCGTCTCATTTCCAAAGATGCATAAATCTTATCCAGGTTAAGCATTCTTTTACGCCTTCCTGCCGTCTTTTTGATGTGACTTGCTACAAATGCCGTATCATGTTGACTTCCTTTTCCAAAAGCAACGTCTGCAGGTAGCCTATTTTTGTCAGTAAATAGGGAAATCTTCACTCCTGTCTTTTTGTGTTTTCCGTCCCATCCGGTCATTTTTCTGAATCTGAATGACGTTGCCGTAGTTGTGTCAATTGCCCCTTCTGCAACATTTGTGTTTCCACGGGCAAGGGTTTCATAAACGAGTTTGAGTTTCCCTCTCCTTTGCAATTCCTTAAAATACCGCCAGCAGGAAACCGGACTTGCGCCGCACTCTGCAATCTTTCTCCAGGCAACTCCGTTTACCAATACCTGTAATATTCCTGTTAACAGGCTTTCTTTTGAAACCCGTTTCCTCCCGAACCGTTTCTGTCGTGGTGTCGGCAACACCATGAGTAACTCTTCAAATACCGTTTGTTTGACTAATTTGGTAACATCATACATAGGCAGTCACCTCCCAAGGGTACTGCCTATTAAGGTGGACCCCATTGTCAATACACTAAAACGGTAAAACTTAGACTATATTTTC
>CAYHKY010000115.1:0-2299 GCA_964357355.1 uncultured Gammaproteobacteria bacterium
CAATTAGCAACAATCAACAATATTGTCAATCTCACAGCAAATACAGGTCACAATAAAGCAAACGACAATTCAGGAAATGTCGAGGTTAAAACAGGGAATATTGTGGCTCGAGGAAATCTGCAAAATGTTGTAAACCAAACCCAATTGACAGTTGGACCTGGGGCATATGATATTCACATCATAACCAAAGATAACGGGAGTGATAGTGCGAGTGTAATTTATCTTAATAGCCTTAATAATTTAGTACTGTGGAAAAATGAAATTGCACATATTCAAAATAATATTTATGCGGATTTAAATACAGGTAACAATGAGGCCTCTAGGAATCTTGATAAGGTACTTATTGACACAGGTAGCATCGCGTTTTCCTTTGAGGTAGTCAATGGTCCGATCAACGTAGGAGGGACTAATATTCTTTGTTGTGATGACGGCACGCCGGTTAATCCAACTGATGATCCAAAACCCGCTCCTGCTCCTGCTACTACTCCCAACAATTCGACAGGCACGTCAAATAGTAATGGTCAAAGTAATACCGGTGGAAATGGTGGTAAAGCGGGGGAAGTATTGGCGGCACTCACCCAACTTCTGCCAGCAACAGGTGTAGCCGCACTTCATTTTTGGATTATGGCAGTGACATACCTCATCACCTTCTTAGCCGGGCTCTACTTGCGACTTCGAGCAGGACGCAGCCCGACCATATTTTCAGGATACCACCTTCTTGCCTAATAAAAGACTTCGCATTCCCGAAGTCTTTTATTATATAAATTATTCATCGAATATTGATCCACTTTCGTAGTAAATAAATATTCTTTGTCCTCTTTGGTCTGTAAAAACATCCAGAAAGATCCGGGTTGACGAGCCGTGAAAATAAAACTATAGTCAAGAAAATTCTAACTTTAACTGCCAATGTTGACTGCCAAATTCTGCCCAAACAACATATTTTTCTAAAAGCACTCGTGTTCGCGTGACCCGGGTGCTTTTTTTGATTAACAAATTTTCGGTTTGAAGGACGGCACACCGACTTCTACAGCGTGTATTTTCAACGTTTCTTTTAAAGAAAATCCGTATTGGAGGAGGTGAAATAATGAAAAAGAATTTACTAAGTATTTTAATGATCGTTGGCGTGGCTATTACCGCAATTGCCGGATCCAGCGCACTTTTCTCAGACACAGAAAGTTCAGTGAGTAACGAATTGGAAGTGGGTGAAATCGATCTTAAAGTTGACAATTCCTGTTATTACAATGGTCAGATTTGCGCTGCTGTATTGGGTCCTGATGATGTTCCACTTGGGTTTTCCACCTGGAGCGACAACCCTCGAAGCGGCCCGGCAGATGGGATAAGGTGCAACTGTTCCTGGGAACTAAAAGATCTGACCAACGAGCTATTTTTTGACTTGCATGATGTCAAACCTGGAGACTGGGAAGAAGATACTGTAAGTCTGCATGTAGGTACAAATGACGCCTGGGTTTGTGCCGAGGCCAATTTAACCGAATCAGCTGACAATGGTTTCACCGAGCCGGAAAGTTTGGTGCCTGATATCACAAATGGACAGTGGGCAGGGGAACTTGATGAAGAACTTAACTTTATTTTCTGGGTGGATGACGGGGATAACGTGTTGGAAACTGATGAATCAGTAGTTTTAAGCGGCGGACCTGATGAGTTACCACAAAATCCGGGTGATCCAGTCATATTCCCGATTGCTGATGCAAACGGTGGTATTTTAGGTCCCGGACCCTTAACCGGTGGGATTACATATTATATCGGTAAAGCATTTTGTTATGGAAATTTGACTCAAACTCCCGTGGCACCCGGGGATAACAACCCAATCGTTGATCCGGGATTTGACTGTGATGGAAGTTCGGTTACGAATCTTTCCCAAACTGACAGTGTAAAAGGAAATGTGAGTTTTACTGCAGTACAAGCACGGCACAATCCGGGATATCAATGCGTTCCGTCAAGCTCACCAATTCCAACAGCCACTCCCGTTGTTTCACCCATTCCCAGTCCGTCGCCGATTGTGTGTAACCAGGCGGATGTGATGTTGGTGTTGGACCGTTCCGGAAGCATTAACTCAACAGAGTTGGGACAGTTGAAAACTGCAGCCAAAGACTTTGTCGATGCATTGGCTCTTTCAACTTTGGGTATCCATGCAGGCAAATCAAGTTTTGCCACCACAGGATCACTGAACCATCATTTGTCGGACGATCCGGTCAGTGTGAAAGCGTCAATTGATGCGATGGTGGCAGGCGGGTTTACCAATCTCAAAGCTGGAATTGACCTGGCCAAAACCGAGTTAGAT
>CAYHKY010000116.1:0-2208 GCA_964357355.1 uncultured Gammaproteobacteria bacterium
TCTATTAAACTTGCCTGACCTTTTTCAAGAAAGTCTTCCCAGGTTTCACCAATTGCTAAAAAAACGCAAAGCTTCATATATTTTGATAAATATTTTCGTATTGGCGAACCGGTATTTGTTCAAATTTTTGGCGTAACTTACTGTATTGTACGCGTATACCTTGCCGCAATTTAAGTTCAGTTTTTAACGCTTCTTTAATGCTTTCCGCAAGATATTTAGGTGTAGGAGTTGAAATCATACCAGTAACTTTATGACTCACAATTTCAGGCAGAGCTCCCCGGTTACTGGATACTACCGGCGTCCCGTTTACCAATGCTTCAAGCGCAACTCTCCCAAATGGCTCCTCCCAAACAGAAGGTACTACGACTAAGCTTGCAACCCGTAATAAACTTACAATCACGTTGTGTTTTTTCCGACCCAAAAACTTTACTTCCGGATATTTGTCTTTAAGTGTTGCTTTCAATGGACCCTCCCCTACCACAACCAGCGGCGGTAATGTTTGATTTTTGCCTAAACGTGCATAACTTGAAATCAAAACATCTACCCCTTTTCCCCATGTCAATCTCCCAATAAATAGTATAATATTCTTCTTTCTATTTGATTCTGGTGGGTGTTTATAAAAATGAGCGGTGTTATAAATCACCTGATGAATTGGAATGTTGTTTGCGGAATATATTTGTGCCAGCTTCTTGCTTATCGCCACAGTTACTGATGCCTGCTTTAGAAAAAAAGTTAACAATTTGGATACCAACCAACCCCATAAAGTAGCCAACAACAGAAAAAACTTATGCCATCGATTTCTTATCGAGCGAATTTTTAGCGTTTGGGGAAAATCAAGAGTTATAGCCTCTTGCAACGTACATGAACGGTAATTCCGTTCCTTTGTGATACAGTAAGCGTGCGGACATAATATGATATAGTCACGTACAGTAACCACAACCGGAATCCCAACTATTTTTGCTGCAATTATCGCAGCTGGCAAAAAATATTTTCCCTGAACATGTAGATGGGTCGGTTTTGTTCTTATTATGAATTTATATAAGTACCATGTGGTCTTGATCCACCACCAAATATTTGAAAATAAGTATGGCGCTACCGGAAAGTTTTGATATCTTTGCAGTTTCACAAAGGGAAATCTGTAAATTTCTATGCCCCTATATTTTTCCCGGTATTTTCCGCCATTATTTTGTGTCAGTATGCTTACAATGTACTTGTCTGTTATTAGCTGTCTAGCTAAATGGTACACGCTCCATTCTGATCCACCCTGATCAAACGGCGGAAAGTATTCACATAACATCATGATATGCATAATTTAAGTGTTACTAATATCCAAAAAACTTCTGATATACCCATTTTTGAATAAGTCTGGGTGTGAAGGCAGACAGTAAACTTTTGAATCCCAGAACCAATTCCCATACTGGATAACCGTACTTAAAAACTTTTCTGAATTGCACTCGGGCGTATGCAAAATTTAAACGTGAAGTGTTGGAAAAAGAAACATTTTTGGCATGAAGTCGCTGCTGAAGAAGAATATGTTTTAAATTTACAAACCACGTATGTGTGGCAAAACGGCACCATAATTCGTAATCTTCTGCTCCATCGAGTTCTTCGGTATAATCACCAAATTGATCAAATAAAACTTTTCGGACAACGACACTAGGATGAACCAAAGGATTGGCAAAATGTAACATCCTTTTTATTCCACGATCAGTCGTGGGAAATTTTTTGTATCCTTTTAGTTTCCCCTTGCCATCAATAAGTTCTACCCAACTTCCCACAACTCCAACTTTTGGATGCGTATTAAGAAATCGGATCTGAATTTCAAGTCTCCTTTTGTAAGCAATATCGTCCGCATCCATACGGGCAATATATTCTCCACGCGCATATCTGAGTCCGTAATTTAACGCAGCTGCAACTCCTACACGTTTTTTTAAGTGGATTTTTTTCATTTTTTTTTGTATGTAATTGTCCAATATAGTTCTCGTTTTATCAGTTGAAGCATCATTAATCACAATCAATTCGAAGTTTTGAAAAGATTGAGTACGTAAACTTTCCAATGCCTCATAGAGAAATAGCTCACCATTGTGTACAGGAATAATGACGCTTATATTTGGTGTTTTCATATAAAATCTTATAAATCAAGCTAAATAAATATAACCCTGCAGCAGAGCTGGCAGGGTATTGAACCCTACAACAATCTCAGCTGCA
>CAYHKY010000117.1:0-2031 GCA_964357355.1 uncultured Gammaproteobacteria bacterium
CTATATTGGCTGCAATTTCTGTAATGGAAAACGGCAGGCAAAAATTGTCAGTAAACCGGCCGGATAGGGAGTCAAACTGTTGTCCGCTTTTCTGGCGGAGTTCGCTGCTGCCTGTCGCGATAATTTTAACCTTAAAATCATCATGGAGAATTTTTAATGGCAAAGTGACTTCGGGGTGGTTCTGGACTTCATCAATCAAGAGAACCGGATGAGCTTGAGCCAAACTAATTAGCACCTCGCGCCGGGGTACAAACATTTCCCTGTCTGATTCGTAATCGAAGTTGAATACGGGAACTTTCAGTCTTTGAGAAAGTTTCTCTAGCAGCGTTGTTTTACCTGACCGGCGGGGACCCCAGATGAAGAAAATCTTATGATCTGTGCCTGAAAGGTATGAATTAATATTGGTTTCAATGCTTCGTTTAAACATATGGTATCTATTATAGTATCTTTTTGTATGATGTCAACATACAAAATAGCACCATATTGTATACTGATTAAAGGTAGGCAAGCTGGCCTGCAGCAGGCAGGGACTTTGGCTCGGGATTTCAGGGAGTGGGTGAGGTAGTTTATACGGTTTTTAGGTAGAGTGTTACATTTAACGGAAAGCAGGAGGAAGCGAAAAGAGAGTAAGATAAGGCTTTACAATTGCCTAATAATCGACTAAAATTTGACTAATGTTTACTCCGAAATACACCATTACCAATACACTTCTGGCTAACATAAAAAAAATAAATATACTAGTTACCGAACTAAACAGCAGGCGTTTTCCTGATGTTGTATTGTTTGAATTAGAGAGAGCTGCCAGAGAAGTTTCTGCCCACGCCTCAACCAGTATAGAGGGAAACCCGCTTCCTTTAACAGAAGTAAAAAAAATCCTCAAATCAAGTCCGGCTCATATCCGGGAGAGCGAAAAAGAAGTCCTCAATTACAACGCGGCTTTGGTAAATTTGAATAAAGAACTGGATGCGGGGATTACCAATCTTTCGATGGATTTAATTCTGGGAATTCATCAGGAAATCATGAAAAATTTACTGCCGGATTTTGACGCAGGTTCATTTAGAAATAGGCCGGTTGTAGTCAATGATCCCCGGAGCGGCCATATAGTGTATATGCCTCCCAATAGCGAAGAAGTAAAACCATTCATGACTGACTTAGTTGATTTTATTAACCGGAATCAGTTTGAAGTTGACGCGCATATACTGGCCGGGATATTTCATAAACAAATGGTATTGATCCATCCGTTTATGGATGGCAATGGCAGAACGACTAGATTGGCCACAAAAGTCTTACTGGCGAAAATGTGTCTTAACACATTTAATCTGTTTAGCTTTGAAAATTATTACAATCAAAATGTAACCCGTTATTTTCAATCTGTGGGAGAGCGGGGCGATTATTATGAATTGAAGGACAGGATTGATTTTACAAACTGGCTTGAATATTTTACCGAAGGTATAATTGACGAGCTTTTGCGGGTACAAAATATTTTGCCTGGCAAAGCTGTTACACCAGAAACAAAGCTGCAAAAATATCATCAACAGATATTGGATTTCATAAGGAGTAACGGTTTTATACAAGATAGTGGTTATGCACGCCTGGTCAAACGGGCAAGAGCAACCAGAAGATTGGATTTTTTGAAACTAATTCAAATGGAGTTGATTGAAAGAAAAGGTAAGGGCAAGGCTACTTATTATGTTTTGAAGAGCTAGGGAATAATGGAAGAAGTAAGGTTAGTTCGGCCGGTGGACGGACGCCTTCAGCTATTTTCCATGATTATGCGGGAGTTTTTATCAGTATTGTGTGGTTATCCGCCTTCGCATAAAGACCACAAGCGTAAGCTTGTGGATGAATGCGATCTTGCGGATACCCTGAGCGATTCGCCTTTGGCGAAGAGTCGAAGGGTAATGCTTCGGCGGATTTTCCCGCCTTCATTTGAATTATCGGATTGGCGGGATCCCGCTAAAGCGGTGACGCTCGCCGAAGAGTTTGAAGATACCACGGGCGTAAGCCCGTGGAGCTTCATTTTCTGACCCC
>CAYHKY010000118.1:0-2016 GCA_964357355.1 uncultured Gammaproteobacteria bacterium
ACGCTTATCATGAGCTTACTTGGTTTGTTAAGGTGCTAATTACGCAGATGATCTATTATAAAATAAGTTTAATCAGTGTCTATTGTTCTCCGCATATCTTGGAAATTTATTGGTTAGCTTGAATCGAACTCAAGCTATTAAATTCACTTTTGTTCGAAATACCTGATTTCTTGATGTAATGAAAATTTGTTAAAATAATTTTATGAAATTTTATTTGTCATCTTACAAACTGGGAAATGAAACCGAGAAATTGAAAAAATTAATTCCCCAAAAAAAGATCGGTTTCATACCCAATGCATTAGATTTTTCAACGGCAGATCCCATAAGAAAGAAAAAAAGTATTGAAATGGATATTGCTTCACTACGCGAACTCGGATTGGATGTGACAATAGTTGATCTCAAAAACTATTTTAATAGACATAACGATCTGAAAATCAAACTTGATGAGCTCGGTGCCATATTTATTTGTGGCGGGAATGTTTTTGTTTTACGCCAGGCAATGAAATTGAGCGGTCTTGACCAACTTCTCAAGGAATATATAGATAATGAAAATTTTCTCTACTCAGGATACAGTGCGGCCGGGTGTGTACTTTCAGCAAATCTTAAAGTATATGAAATCGTAGATGACGCAACAGATACGCCATATGATGAGTTAAAAGAGGTTATTTGGGACGGATTAGGATTTATCAATTTTGCCTTTATGCCTCATTGGGATTCCAATCATCCTGAATCCGCAGCCATAAATAAAGAAATTGAATTTTGCAGGCAGAATAATATTCCTTACAAGGCTATCAGGGACGGCGAGGTTATTATGATAGTTTAATATATGAAAACGGATATACTGCCTGATATTTTTCGCAACTACAAATCAACCATAGACAATTTTCTCACTCAATGGCTCACACGGAAACGCCCCATATGGAAACGTGTGAATCATTGGGGTACAGACGTCGACGACCGACTACTTAAATTAGTAACTGCCGGCAAAACTATTCGCGGCGGATTAGTGTTATTCGGGAACGAATTATTTTCTCCGCAACAAGCTGATGCAGTACGCGTGGCTGCTTCTTTGGAACTTACTCATGCAGCACTCCTTATACATGATGACATCATGGACCTGGATGAAACCCGCCGCGGCCAACCGGCTTTTTATGTCCAATACCGGGATATATTAAATATCAAAGGTCATCTTACACCGATCAATGGTGGAATTGCACTAGCAATGTGTGCTGCTGACTTGGCAATTTTTGCATCTCAGGAATTATTAGGAACTGTGGATTTACCACCGTCTGTGAAAACAAAATTGTATAAGTATTTCAGTGAAGAACTGGTATTTGTTACCCTCGGTCAAATGCAGGATGTGTATTCAAGCGGTATATTCAAAAAAATAAATCAAAAAGAGATTCTGAAAACTTACCGCTACAAAACCGGGAGATACACTTTTGCGCTTCCGCTGGGTTTAGGTGCGATTCTGGCAAAACAACCGGACAAAATACTTACTCAACTCGAACGTTTTGGGGAAACTGCGGGACTACTTTATCAAATGAAAGATGATGAACTCAATCTTTTTGGTGATCCGACAGTCACCGGTAAACCAATTGGCACTGATATCACCCGGGGAAATCATACATTGTATCGCGCATATCTTATGCAACAGGTTACCGTAAATGAAAAGCGAAAATTGCAAACTATTTTTGGCAACAGAAAGGCAACTCAGGAAGAAATAAAATATGTGATTGAGCTGATTAAAAAGAGCGGTATCAAAGACCATATCCAAAAATTACAAATCCAACTTGAAGAAGAAACACTATTGTTACTGCAAAGCTTACCAGTTAATCAAACTCAACGCAGGGAACTTGTGGATATCGTGAATTTTATGCGTACCCGAAATAAATAAAGAAGAATTACTTTATTCTCGCCAAACAATGGCAGAAGCGGTATAATTGAGTTCGTTTTCCTTACGGGGCGTAGCTCAGTTGGTAGAGCACACGGCTGGGGGTCGTGTGGTCGCACGTT
>CAYHKY010000119.1:0-2013 GCA_964357355.1 uncultured Gammaproteobacteria bacterium
AGGCCGTCAAATCAACCAATTATTTTTAGAGGTTAAATTCTTGCAGAAGTCAGGACCCGGTGAATTAATCACCGCTACCCGCTGACCTGAAGTTTCAGTTGTGTCAGATGTGCCGTTTGCTAATGTCATACCGGGTACAATCGTCACGTTAGTAATAGTCCCACCCATTGGCGCAAATACATTTGACGAACTAGATTGGTATGAGAGCCAAGAGCTATTTAAAGCTGCTTGTGTTTGTACAATCACGGCTTGCTGGATTTTAAATTTTGCTTCTGCAGCCAACCAATCTTTTTGGGCTATATGAAATTCAGGCAGTGCCCGCTGCTCCCATCGGGGTGTTCCATCTGAATTTTGGTAGGTGCTGTTTTGAGCTAATGTTTTAAACTCATCCCACGCAGAAAACATGGCTGATTGCAGAGTAAATAAAGTTGCATTGGCTGTATCAACTGAGTTTTTGGCAGACAGATAGCTTGACCAAGCTGCCGCGTTTTTCTGGGCGCCTAGAGCATCGAGGGAAATTTCCGCAATTTTTTGGTCTTTTGTGACTACAGCGCCATCTTTAACTAATACGTCAGCAACTACTCCAGTTGCTGATGTGGTGACATTGATCATATTGGCAGTTAAAACTGTCCCTGAAGCCGAAATGGATGAAACTATGGTACCGCGTTCAACTTTGGCAGTTTGATATTTGGTTTGTGCGCCTTGGCTTCCTAGCACTTTTACACCCACATACAAAAGCAACAAAATTATCGCTACTCCCCAAACTATGCGTGTTTTACTGCCAATAATCCACAAACCCCAAGATTTAATTTTGTTCATTCGGTTGATTGTAGAGGCCCAACCTGAGAAGCAGCTGAAGGAAGACAATGCTCAACTATTCGTACCCGCTCACCAATCCTTTTTTCAGTATAACTATGAATTATGAAAATAAGCTGAGAATCCTGTGTTTTTTGTTATCTTCAGATGGGCAAATTTACCTTAAACGTTGAACCAATACCTAATTGACTCACAACTGAAATTGTACCATGACTGGCGTCCACTATCCTTTTGGCGATTGCCAAACCCAACCCAAACCCGGATATATCTGTCTTTGCACGCGACGTATCAACCCGGTAAAACCTATCAAAAATATGCGGCAAGTCTTTTTTTGAAATACCTATACCCGTATCTTGGATTGTCAGAATAAGTTCCTTGGAATTAATAAGTGCTTTCACGGTTACTTTTCCTTTTTCACGGGTATATTTGATGGCGTTGTCGACTAAAACTGTAAGCAGCTTGGTGAGATTCGTTTCATCTGCAGTAATTACCCGATCGGTAGATTTGAAAATAAGGTCTATCTGTTTCTTTTTCGCAAGCGGTGTCAACCGTTTACCCACATTTGCTACCACGTCACCCAAATCCAGTGCGCTCGGTGACAATTGGCTGCCGCCTTTTTCCAAACGAGCTAAGGAAAGCATGTTTTCGCTTAAGGATGTCAACTCATCAACCTCAGTCAGATTGTGTGCTAACACCTGTTTGGCTTCAACCAAATTCAAAAGCTTGTCTCTCAAAGCCACTTCGATCGTGGTTTTGAGCGCGGTCAGGGGAGTCTTCAGTTCATGAGAAGCGTCAGCCGTAAAACGTTTCTGTTCATCCAAGGTTATTTTTATCGGTGATAAAGTCGCACCTGCCAAAAAATACGCTGCAAATCCTGATCCCAAAAAAATAATGCTATTTGCAAGTAATAATCTCGTTATCATCCGCTGTTTTGCTGATTCTAAATCTTCAATTAAAAAAAATTGTCCCGGCACGGATATGCCAAATTGACGCGCTCTCAGTCTCAATTCGGCCCGCCTTAACCCTGATTCAAGTTCCCCTAAGCCAATGCGGTAGATCGTCACGCTAAAGAAAGTGCTCACCACCATAATGATCAGGAGATACCAACAGGTAAGCTTGATCCTGGCTGATTCAAACATCTTTATACCCTTCTTACTGTATCCGCCAGCTGGCGGATCAGTCTAGAAGGAGTTATGG
>CAYHKY010000120.1:0-1863 GCA_964357355.1 uncultured Gammaproteobacteria bacterium
TTCCCATCCTGGTTGGACTGGTTGTAATGTCTGTAGGAATGTTTCCGTTGTTCTCCGTTGCATATTGATATATTGCATTGGTAATAGAATAAAGATCGCTTCTCCTCTGTGTATCCCGCGCATTCGCAAACTGTCTTCCTGGATTGACAGCAACGAGCACTACAGTTGATAAGATACCTATAATTCCGATAACCACTAATAATTCTATGAGAGTAAAACCTTTATTTTTGTGCATAAAATGCATTAATTTCTCTAATGTCATTTAAGACTAACCAATCACAATTCTAATTGCAAGTCCGCTTGGTTTATTCAGAACTTGAATTTGATTGGTACGCCATTATCGCTATACCACTCAGAACCGGATAATATTTCAACATCATAAATGACACCTTTTTGCAATTTCTTAAGTTCTGCCCCATGCAAGCGCATTCTTTTACCTCCATCAGCAATAACTACAGTTGCGGTCTTGATATTCATTGGAGTAGGTCCGAATCTTACGGAACCAACTTTTAAAGCGTCGGTATCCCAAGTAATATGAGCTGTTTCATTGTCAACTGGCTCAATTTTCACATTCCGGGGAATTTCGTCAGGTCCTGCACGCGTTTGAAGTGAGGTAATCTGTAAGGCAGTTTTTAAAGTCAACGGCAGACTAGCAATCACCAGCGCCACTGTCAACGAAGTCAATGTACGCCGCATGTCCAATGACTTATTGATGATTTGCACTATAATCGCGCCGAGGAAAAAAGCGAAAAAAATACCGATTGATCCGTATATCAACCAAGGAGAAAAAAGAAGGGTTAGGGGTGTATTTTCTACCCCCACTGGTATTTTACTGGTCGTTTGCTGTTCTTTTGGTGTCAATGCCATTAGAGTAGCAAAATGCTCTGCAGCAAGTTGGTCATTTTGAACATCGCTCGGTGGATTATTTTGGGCAATATATTTCATACTACTTGCACTTTAAGGTACAGGTGAAGGTTCATTACTACACACTACATTTGATACACGATATGGTTTAATGTTACTACCTGACTCATTGAAATCGCAAGTGAAAGGACTGTCGTTATACTCTCCACCGTTACCGGGTGTTGCACCAGGAACCGGAGAAGTTGCCGGGGTTGATGTTGATGGATCTGGAATTGGCGATGAAGTTGGCACAACATCCGGACTGGCAAAAGGTGAAAAAGATGCGCCGGGGAGATTCTCTTGAATAGAAACGATTGTTTGGATTATTTCATTAATTGATCCGTTGTCGTTAGCGGCAATATAATAAGTTTGCGTCCCTTCATCAGTCTCAACTGTAATTTTGTATATATCACCAACGTAATTATTTTCAAGTTTATAGAGATCCAAATCAACTTCCCGTATCACGCGAAACAGATTTAAGACATATTTCGGATCATTCGGTCGATTTGCATTTTCTAGTTCTGTTCCGCAATTACTGTATACCCGAACTACTCCATCCGGCGTAACTTCAAAACAATTCTCCTCCCCTTCTTTTTGCACCGTGATTCGCCGGATATTTTTCCTTTTCTTAAGAGTTACGTCTTTGGTTGATTGTTCCAAACTAGACAAACCGCTTCGATATTTGATGCCTATCTGAGTCAGAATTAACCAGATGCTGGTTATAATTATTATTAAAACTCCTCCGACCAAAATTAATTTAAAGATTATCGTTTTTTTCATTTACCTACTCTAGGTTAACTCTAAAGAAAAGCTGTTCATTTTGCAATTTTACCCTTTTGCTATAGGATGTTATACTATACATATTCGAGGAAGCCGGATGATCGCCCCGCCGACCATGACATATATTATCCTGACTTCTGCTAATTAGTGCTGTCCAAAAAGTTGAATCTGAAATTTTTG
>CAYHKY010000121.1:0-1847 GCA_964357355.1 uncultured Gammaproteobacteria bacterium
GACGTAGGAGTTGTAAGTTGTCCACCTTCGCTGAAGCTACGGTGGATAAATGAGTTGTGGGTTGTGGGTTGACATCATTTTTAATGATGTTTGGTTCGAGTTGGATGAATATCGCGCGGTGTTTTTTACCCAGATCTTGGAGTGTATTGATCATTTCTTCATCCGGTGGAGGGCCTTTGGGAAAATATCCGATAGTAAAAGGAATATGAGGCAGACGATGAAATGTCAGTTGATAGGCAGATTGCAGTTTTGCGTCTTTATAATTACCAATCCGGACTACTTCGATATTTGATGACTCACGAAACTCACCCCATTCCCATGATTGGAGGGGGTGTGAAACCACACTATTATAAAGCTCTTTTTCTTCAGGTTTGATCGGTCGGATCGTCATTTCTCTATTATACCCGAAGCTCAGTCGTTTTTTTTTGACAAGAGTGATATAGTAAGTTTAAGGTGAATAAACAGTATCCTTGGCTGCCCCTTGACGAGCGGCTGATTCCAGATATTATTTCCTTCAAATACCCGCGAAACCCATGGGTACGCTGGGCGCTGATTATAGAAATCACCTGTGCGGTTATCGCGGTCGTAGGAACGCTTCTTTTGACCTTGTTGCCTCGTAGAACAATTGACAACTTGAACCTTTACACTTCCGAATCCTCAACATCAACGAACAGATAGGTATGTCAGTAGGAGGAAAAATTGATACGTTCAATTAGCGACTCAGGAATGTCTGAAACGAATCGGGAAACCATGTTGGAAGTGTAAGTTCCATAAAATAACCTGCGTCGGGCATAGGTCACATATAATTTTTCTTTGGCCCGGGTAATACCTACATAACAGAGACGGCGTTCTTCTTCCAATTCGTCAGAATCCAAAAGCGACCGGCTGTGTGGAAATAAGCCTTCTTCCATGCCGATGATGAAGACGATGGGAAACTCCAAACCTTTGGCACTGTGGAGAGTCATCAGTGTAACTTGGCTATTTGGTTTGGCAGAGCCGGATTTTTGGTCAGGCATATATTCGGCTTGAACCAAAGCCACGTTTTCCAAAAAGTTAGTTAAATCCGGAAACTCACTCGCGACACTTCTTAACTCTTTTATATTTTCGAGCCTCATCCTGTCCTCTTCATCCTCTTTGTCGTAGAGGTCAAGATATGCGGTGATCTTGATTACTTCGTCAAGAAGGTCAAGTGTAGGTTGGCCAGTTGTAAGATCAGTCCTCCATGCATGGAAACGCTGTGTTCTTTGTTTACCGATGCCGGTGATCCTCTTTTCGGCCACCCGGTCTGCCGGATTGACGATCAATTTGAGGTATGCCAGCACATCTTTGACTTCCTTCCTTTCATAAAAGCGGACTCCGCCAACAAGCACATAGGGAATTCCGGTGTGAAGTAATGCCTCTTCAATCAGTCTGGATTGGGCGTTAGTGCGGTATAGAATTGCAATATCAGATAGTTGAAATTGACTGCTTGCGATAAGTGAAATGATAAATGCGGCTTCCTCGTTTTCGCTCCGGGCTTCAAAAATATGAATTTTTTCACCGCCATCGTTGTCTGTCCATAATTTGAGAATCGGATGGGAATTGTTTTTGGCAATTACGTGGTAGGCGGCGTCGAGGATGGTTTGAGTAGAGCGGTAGTTTTGTTCAAGGTGAAATATTCGGGTTTTGGGGAAGTCATTTTTGAAATTAAAAATATTACGGAAATTTGCACCTCTCCAAGCATAAATAGATTGACTTGCATCGCCGACAACGCAAATATGTTGGCGTTCGTTGGTTAAAAGCTTAGCCAGTTCGTATTGTGCGGTATTGGTATCCTGGTATTCATCAATCAGGATATACTCAAATTG
>CAYHKY010000122.1:0-1619 GCA_964357355.1 uncultured Gammaproteobacteria bacterium
ACTTTCCCCCAAGGTAACCCTGTAGCAAAGCTACAGGGAATAGACGTTATTTAAACCACGTACGGAAATTAGCCGGTGAAACAAGATTGAGAGTGAGTGAAAATGAGTAAAGCTGAATTGGCCACCCAAACTACTTTTGGACCTGTAAAACCAGATTTAGCAGTTCCAGTTACTCCGGAGTTACAAAAAGTTGTAGATAGAGGGATTGAATTTTATTGGGAACACAGAGGTCATGTGGTGAGTCCAAGACAATTTTATAAATACATCTGGGGTGAAAATGTTGAGAATGTTCCTCCTCAAGCCGGAGAAGTTTTGCAAGTTATCCGTCAGCAACTTCCTGACGGGGAGCAAATCTTGCGCGTCGGGTATCGGGGTCACAAACCCCATGATTTTCTGTGTGTTAGCGGTGATACTGGTGATGAGATGGTGTTAAATAACATCAATTTTACACCTAAAACTCCCCAAAAATTAAAAGAATGGTTGAGCCGCGTGCAAACTTTGAAACGCACCAATTGGGGTGATTATGCGTTCTCAGTATCCAAGTTGGTAGTCGTGGCTAGTAGGCTTTATGCTGCAAATTACGGCCAACCGGTGAGTAACGCGGAATTAGATAAAGTTTTAGAAATTCACGGCCTAAAAAGTAAAGGAGATCCGGCCAGGGAGCGTTTACGGGTAAATTTGCTCAAAGGAGTAGAACTTTATAGTCTGGGCCATAGTGAGCATTACATGTTAGCCTCATCAAGGAAAAGGAAAATGAGTTATCCTGATGAGCTTTTATCTCAGGAAATTCCTGTTGGAGTCAGACGAACAATAGCGCATGTTTTGATTCTTCATAAAGACGGCAAATCCAAATTTAAAACCGCATTGATGCCGCAGCCTACTGCATTACTTTTGTATGCAGCTGTTAAATGGATGGATTCGATATCAGCAGACAACATACCTGAGGAAGTTTTAGGTAAAACAGCAATTTCTGACGGCGGAAATTGCGTAAAACAGTATGCGATGGAAATAAGGCGTGCGCTCGCCGGATCAAGTCTTGAATTGTATTCCGAGTGGGGTACAGGCGGATATAGATTGGGAAGACGCAAAGAAATTGGTGAAACGATACCAACAAGAGAAAGCAGGAGGGGTTTGAGGAAATGGCCTAAAGATTTAAAGGAATTAGGCAGGTTGGTCAATGAGCCGGTTATTAAGGAGAATCAATTTTTGATAAGTCGATTTACTCCCTCAGAGCGCAAAATATTAAATTTAATAGGCAGCGCGAAAGGAATGCGCGCCACATATGCGGAATTAGCTCGTATTTTGGGAGACGAGTCAGAATTTAAAACATATGCTGACAGAGGTTTGCTGAAAACCAATGTCAATACTATAAATATAAAACTTGAGGAGTCAGATTTGCCTTATCGACTGCATTGCAGATACAAATTTGGCTATGAGTTGGTGAAGGTGTAAAGAATATAATTTAAAATATGTCAAAAGAAGTTTTTCCTCCAAAAGTGACGCCAGAAGGTCCGGGTGGAAACGAACCGGATTTGGGTCGACCTGGAAATAATGCAAGAGAATATTTTAAATAACGTCTATTCCCTGTAGCTTTGCTACAGGGTTACCTTGGGGGAAAG